>JBILST010000192.1:0-4718 GCA_044371865.1 Flavobacterium sp. | reverse complement strand
AAGAGAGCGTAATCTTCAATTAACTAATTTACATATATGAAACATTACTTATTACTTGCGATTCTTAGTTTTATATGTTGTAACAATGTAGAACATGTAATAGAACCATCAAAAGATTATTCTAAAATTAACAATGAAGCCTTAGCGTTTTGTCAAAGCGAAGGATTTAATGAAGCCTATTATTTTTTGGTTGATTTAAGTGTTCATTCGGGTAAAAATCGTTTTTTTATTTATGACTTTTCAACCAAAAAAGTTATTGATAAAAATTTAGTTACGCATGGGAGTTGTGACCAATTTGAAGAAAATTTAACTAAATTAAAAAAAGTAAAATTTGATAATAGACAGGATAGTCATTGTTCTATGAAAGGGAAATACAAAATCGGCAATCGCGATTACAGTTCTTGGGGAATTAATGTAAAATATTGGTTGCATGGACTAGAAGCAACCAATAAAAATGCTGTAAAAAGGGTGGTGGTTTTGCATTCTTGGAACGCGGTGAAAAACAAGGAAATTTATCCAAAATATTCGCCTTTGAGTTGGGGTTGCCCAGCCGTTTCAAATGAATTTATGGAAAAAATAGACATTCGTTTACAAGATTCACAAAAACCAGTTTTACTTTGGATTATAGAATAATGGGTTTGATGTGTAACAAAGTTGGAAAAAACTTACTAATTGTAAATAAACTATTACGATGAGAAATTTTTTAATTTGCCTCTCTTTTTTAACAATTCAATTTTCATTAGCTCAAGAAGAAATTGCAAAAGACACTACAAAAACAACAGAATTAAAAGAAGTTGTGGTGCAATCTAAAAAGAAAAGTATAGAGCAAAAAGCAGATAGAACGATATTTGATTTTTCAGAACAAAGCCATTTGAATTCAGGTTCTGTGATGGAGGGTTTAAAAAAATTGCCTGGATTAATAATTTCTGATGTAGCCGGAATGATGTATCAAGGCAAACAATTAGAAGTATTTATGGATGCCCGGCCATTAAATATTTTTTCGAATGAACTTACTTCATATTTAGAAAGTATGCCAGCAAATTCAATTGAAAAAGTAGAAATTATTACGCAACCAGGTGCCGAATTTCCAGCAACTTCTGGTGGAGCAATTATAAATATTGTAACTTCAAAAAACGCAAAAAAATATCTTTCAGCAACCTATTCAAACGGATATAGTTATACAAAATATGATAAATCACGTCATCGATTCAACAATAGTTTATTGGTAAACGCTAAAAATAAGTGGTTTGGTTGGCAAGTGCAGTTGGGGCAAAATTTCAATCAAGGATATCAACGTACCAATTTTCAAAACGAGAGTGTCGTTTTATCTAAAAATACAACCGATAGAGAAAATCGTTTTTATTTTTTTAAAACAGGATTAAAGTTCGATTTAAAACAGGATCGTTTATTAGTTAATTATGATTATTCAACCTCTAATAATAACGCCCTAATTGATGCAAACGGTTTTGGATTTGAAACCAGTGATAGAAGTAAAAATAAACTCAATAGAAATGATATTGCTTTTAATTATCAAAAACGTTTTAATGATGTAACTAAGAAATTAGATTTTAGAATTAATGCAAATTCGGTAACTAATAACTTTGATTTAAATAATAGTATTACGGAAGCAAATGTTTTAGATAATGGTTACAATCAATTATTTTATCAATTTAAAACCGATTATTCGCAAGAATTTTCTTTTTTAGAGAAAACTAAGTTTGCTTCAGGAATTTTAGCAGATAAGTTGGAATTTGAAGCGCAAAATTTAGGTATCACTAATTTAGATTATCAACGAACTACATTAGCCGCTTATTCTGAATTTCAATCTTCTTATAAAAAGTTTGATTTTATTTTAGGAGGAAGATTGGAGTCGTACTCTATTGAAGGAAATACTGATACAGACAAGTTAATTCCATTTAATCAAACTCGGTTTTTCCCAAATGCAAGTATTCAATACAATATTATTCCACAAGTTTTTGTGAATGCTAATTATAATAAAAAGATTAGCTTACCCAATACTTCCGCATTAAATCCGAACAATACCAATTATCAAAATCCAAATGTTTCCTTTTTTGGGAACCCTAATTTAGAGCCTACCATTTTTGATAATTATGAGTTAAAAATTAGCGCTTTTGAATACTTTTTCATTAGTTATTCTCGTAGCGATGCGAATAATCAGGTAATGAATAGAATAATAACTGATGGTGATGGTGCAGCAAGTATTTCAGAAAATATTCCTCAAATAACCATTCATAATTTTAATTTTGGATTGCCTGTTCCATACATGTTGTTTACCAAAGGGTTAAAAGAAACATTAAAGTTTGATTTTAATCCAGATGAGATTAATTTTTTGTATTTATATGTTGGACATCAAAAGCACAATTTACCAGATGTTAACGGAAAAGGTTTGTGGTTTTTTAATGCCATGTCTCAAATGGTGTTGCCAAGTAAAATTAAGTTTACTGCAAATTACAACACTTCATCAACAGGAGGAAATTATTACTATTATGAAAATAGAGTGCCTTTTAGTCAGCAATTAGATGTAACATTTGCAAAGAAATTCTTAGATAATAATTTATCGGTTGCTGTATATTGTAACGATATTTTTAACACCAACAAACAAGGTTTTAATGCTCTTGGAACGAATTTAATTTATGAGAGTAAAAATGATTCAAGACGAGTAGGAATTACCTTAAATTATAAAATCCCAACAAAAAATAAATTAGCAAAAGAAGAAGGAAATATTTTAAATAACGATAAAAAAGAAGATCAGCCAGCAATTGGTAATTAGTACTAAACTAAATTACGCATTAGAAATCATTTCAAACTAAAACTTAGTTTTTGTGACGAAGTCTAACGCGTAATTTGAGTTAAAAAATAGTTTCAAATCCTTAGTTTAAAACTACATTATAAACATTTCCGTTAGAATGTGTATAGGTTGCTAAATAATCGCAAACATTATTTCCATAATCTAAGATCCCGTCTAAAACAGTTCCTTGTAAGTCTAATTGTCCTTGAGAAATGTGGCTACAAGAATATTTTTTAATTAATGGATCAACTACTGTTACATTTAAAGTGGAGCCTCCAACTTTTGTAATAGTATGATTTCCAGAAGTAATTTCGTAAACATTATCTGCAAAAATTAAAGTACTAACGCCTTCTGTTTGTTTCACATTTCTTGTTCCGTAATGATTAAAAACCACGCCCGATGAGTTAGTAATTTTACCATTTGTAATAGTTCTAGTCCATTGAGGAGTTGTGGTATTAGTGGTTGTGTTTTCGTAAACCACAGTACCTTCTACTTTTTTTCCGTTTACATAATAGTTATTTCCTCTAACTATGGTCATAATGCTGCCATTATTCAAAACATAATCTGTAACTGTAATTGTGATAACACCAGAGCGAGTTATGCCATTTTGAGTACATCCTGTTCCGAAATCTACTGTAAACACTTTAGGGAACACACCTGGTGTTGTGTTGTTTACACTTATATTTGCGCAAGAAGTTGGCGCTAAAGTATTAGTTTGCGAGTTAGTTTCTCTATCGGTATAACTTGAATTTTCGTTAGAAGCGTCTATTCCTGAATTAAAATCCAATTCATTTGTTAAATCAATATCTGCAGAAGCTTTCATTAATTCTTGGTCAACGGTTAAGTTTTCTTCTTTTTCGCAAGAAATTAACCCTAAGAATATTATAAAAAGACAAAGAGTTAAAGTTTTTAAATTTTTCATAATTTTAATTTTTTTTAGTTCTTTAAAGATAAGACATCCAAATTCAAAAAAGGTTTAATGAATAAAAATATTATTCCAAATCTTCCGACAAATCTTTTAAATGAACTCTAAGTGCGTTTACTGAAATACTAATTTCCCAAAATGAAATACCTAATGAAATTAATAAACAAAGTAAACTTGCACCAAAAACATAAATTCCTATAGTCTCTTGACTAACATACAAAAGCAACATGGCAAAAACGGATAAGAACAAGCACATTACGCCAAAAAGTTGCATGTAACGAATTAAGGTTAATCGTAGGTTTAAGTTTTTAATTTCTAGTAAAATACTTTTGTTGTGATTGTCTTCGTAGTTTTTCTTTAAGCTACGAACAATTTGCGCAATAGTTAAAAAACGATTGGTATAGGCAAGCAAAATAAGTGATGTTGCTGAGAATAGTAATGCTGGAGTTTCAAGAGAAAGTGTCATATAAAAGAATTTATCAAATATAAAAAAATCCCGACAGGTTTCAAAAACCTATCGGGATTAAATTAGATTCTGAAAAAAGTTCAGAATGACAATTTGGATTACTTTAAAGTTTCAAAACTACGTTTAACAAAAGCTGTTAACTCTTCACCTTTTAGCAATCCTTGTGAGATTTTTGCTAAATCTAAAGCTTGTTTTACTAAGTCTTTTTGAGCGTCTTCTGTACTATTTAAAATAGTAGTAGCTAATTCTGAATTCGTGTTTACTACTAAATTATACATGTCTGGAAAGTTGCCCATACCAAACATTCCACCTCCGCCAGTGGCACTCATTTCTTTCATTCTTCGCATGAATTCAGGTTGGGTGATAATGAATGGCGCTGATTTGCTATCTAAATTTTCTAGTTGAACCGTATAGTTTTCTTTTGGAACAACGGTTTCAACGGTTGCTTTTAGCTTTTCTTTTTCGTCTTCCGTTAATTTAGAAATCGTTTCTTCGTCTTTCTGAATTAATTTGTCAAT
>JBILST010000191.1:0-4723 GCA_044371865.1 Flavobacterium sp. | reverse complement strand
CCAATACGAAGTGTTCCTGCTTGTACTAATATAGTAGAAACATATCCTTTCCCTTTATCTAACTGCGCTTCAACTACTGTTCCAAGAGCAGGTTTTTTAGGATTTGCAGTAAGCTCAAGAACTTCTGCTTCTAACAATACTTTTTCAAGTAATTCAGAAACGCCTGTTCCTTGTTTAGCTGAAATGTCGTGAGATTGATATTTTCCACCCCAATCTTCAACTAATAAGTTCATCCCTGCTAATTGCTCTTTAATTTTTTCTGGATTAGCCGCTGGCTTATCTACTTTATTGATAGCAAAAATCATAGGAACCCCAGCTGCCTGCGCATGACTAATTGCTTCTTTTGTTTGTGGCATGATATCATCATCCGCTGCAATTACGATAATAGCAATATCTGTAACCTGAGCCCCACGTGCACGCATCGCGGTAAACGCCTCGTGACCTGGTGTATCTAAGAAAGTGATTTTTTCACCATTTTCTAAAATTACCCCATATGCTCCAATATGTTGTGTAATTCCTCCTGATTCACCCGCAATAACATTAGCTTTACGAATGTAATCTAGTAAAGATGTTTTACCGTGGTCAACGTGACCCATTACGGTAACAATTGGTGCTCTATGCACTAAATCTTCTGGATTATCATCCACAACAACAGTAGCTTCTTCAATATCGGTTGTAATGAATTCCAATTCAAATCCGAATTCATCAGCTACAATAGATAATGTTTCTGCATCTAAACGTTGGTTCATTGTTACCATGATTCCAAGCGACATACACGTTCCGATTACTTTTGTAATAGGCACATCCATTAAAGAAGCTATTTCACCTACAGTTACAAATTCTGTAACTTTTAAAGTTTTACTACCTTCTTCTTGAGCTTGCAATTCATCATCCACACGTTGACGGTGTGAATCTCTTTTATCTCTACGATATTTAGCAGATTTCGATTTATTTCCTTTCCCTTGTAATCTTTCAAGGGTTTCTTTAATTTGGTTTTTAACATCCTCTTCAGAAGGTTCTACCTTTTGAATGATTGGTTTTTTACCTTTATTAAATCCACCTGCAGATCCTCCACCTTTAACAAATTCTCTTTTTGGTCCACCCGCAGCATTGTTAGCTCCAGGAGTTCCAGGAGCACCTGGTCCACCAGGCTTGATAATTCGTTTGCGTTTGTTTTTATTATTTGCAGCATTTGCCCCTCCAGCATTTTGAGCTTGAGGAGTTCCTGGCTTTTTAATATCTTTTTTTGGGTCTTCTTTTTTCTTTTTAGGTTTTTCAAATTGAGATAAATCAATTTTTTGACCTGTAAAAGTAGCCCCTGATAATTTTTGGTATTGTGTTTCAATTTTTACCTCGCCAGCTTCATCAAGTGCAGGTTCAGACTTTTCTTCGACTTCCTTAACAGGCTTAATAACTTCTTCTTTAACTGGCACCAATTGTTCACTAACCTCTTCTTTATTAACTACTTCAACAGGTTTTTTATCAACTGGTTTTTGTTCAGAAACAACAGGTTTTTCTTCAACTTTAAGAACAGGTTTTTCTTCAGAAACTGGTTTATCAGACTTAACTTCTTGTTTTTTAGGATCTAAATTGATTTTACCAACAGCTTTAGGAGCAGATAAAACTGCTTTAGCTTTGATAACCTCTTGCCTTTGACGCTCTTCTTCTTGCAAACGTTTAACTTCTTGTTCTTTTTCAAGTTCACGTTTAAGTGCCTCTTTCTCTTTTTTCTTTTCTTCACTCACTTCAAGAGAGGCAACCTTATTCCCTTTGTCAGCAGAAAATTGACCACATAAGACTTTATATTCCTCTTGTGATATTTTAGCATTAGGACTGGCCTCAATTTCATGACCTTTTTCTTTTAGAAAATCCACAGCTCTATCAAGAGAAATATTTAACTCCCTTAAAATTTTGTTTATTCTTATTACTCTTTCTTCAGACATATAACCTTTTTAAAATTCTTTTATGTTGTGTGTTGTTTGGTTAAAGAATTATCCTTCTAATTCTTCTTTTAATATATTCATTACATCTAAAATTGTTTCCTCTTCAAGATCGGTTCTTCTTACCAAATCAGCAACATCTTGATTTAATACGCTTCTAGCTGTATCTAAACCGATTTTTTCAAACTCTTCAATTACCCATGCTTCAATTTCGTCAGAGAATTCTCTTAACTCAACATCATCTTCCTCCTGTATTGCGCCTTCTCTAATTACATCAATTTCATAACCTGTTAATAAACTAGCTAATTTAATGTTATTTCCACCTCTACCAATAGCTTTAGAAACTTCCTCAATTTTTAAAAACACTTCTGCCGTTTTAGCTTCCTCGTTAATTTTAACTGTAGAAACTTTTGCAGGACTTAAAGCTCTAGTAATATATAATTGAGCATTTGTTGTATAATTGATAACATCGATATTTTCATTTCCTAATTCGCGAACAATTCCGTGAATACGAGAACCTTTCATACCAACACAAGCACCAACTGGATCAATTCTATCATCATAAGAATCAACTGCAACTTTTGCTTTTTCTCCTGGAATACGAACTACTTTTTTGATTGTAATTAAACCATCAAACACTTCAGGAATTTCTTGTTCGAATAATTTCTCAAGGAATTCTGGAGCTGTTCTAGACATGATGATTTGTGGTTTATTACCTTTCAATTCAACATTTTCGATTACACCTCTAACATTATCTCCTTTTTTGAAATAATCATTTGGAATTTGTTTTTCTTTTGGCAAAACAATTTCATTTCCTTCATCATCCATCAAAATTACAGCTTTTGGACGAACATGATGTACTTCCGCTGTATAAATATCTCCAATTAAATCTTTAAATTGTTTATAAAGATTTGTATTATCGTGTTCGTGAATCTTAGAAATTAAGTTTTGACGTAAAGACAAAATTGCTCTTCTTCCTAATTGAATCAACTTTACTTCTTCAGAAACATCTTCGCCTACTTCAAAATCAGGCTCAATTCTTCTTGCTTCAGTTAATGAAATTTCAGAATTTGGGTCCTCAACCTCACCGTCTTCTACGACAACGCGATTTCTCCATATCTCCATATCACCTTTATCAGGATTAATAATGATATCGAAATTATCGTCTGAACCATATTTCTTCTTTAATGCATTTCTAAATACATCTTCTAAAATTGCCATTAGTGTAACTCTATCGATGAGTTTGTCGTCTTTAAATTCTGAAAACGATTCTATTAATGCAATATTCTCCATGTCAACTCTTTATTTTAAAATGATATTATAACAACTGCTTCTTTTATATTTTCATAAGAAAGTTCCAGTTTTTTATCAACTGTTTCTTTTCCTTTTCCTATTTTTTTTGGCTCACGAGCCTGCCATTCTAAAGTTATTTTTTCATCATCAGCTATGACTAATTTAGCTTCAATTTCTTCCGATGAAATGGTTTTAACTTTTATAGTTCTACCTATATTTTTTTTGTATTGTCTTACTAATTTTAGCGGACTTGAAACCCCTGCCGAAGCAACTTCTAAAGAAAAATCTTGCTCTTCTCTATCTAAATCACCTTCAACAGCTCTACTTACATCGATACAATCTTGTAAATTTACTCCAAAATCACCATCTAAAACAACACTAATTTTATTAGCGTCGTTAATAGTAAAATCTATCAAAAAAAGATGCTCACGCTCTACCAATGCTGCATCTAATGCTTCTTGAACTTTATTTTTAAATGTCATACTTTTATAAAAAGAGGCACGCTGTGCGTGCCTCATAATCCTCTGTCCTTTAATAACGCCACAAATATACAATTTTTTTTGAATTAAAAAAAAGATTGTCAGTTTGGATATTTTTTGTACTTTTATGGTGTAATTTATTTTACACTATATAATATAACCTAAAACAAAATTATGAAACGAATTTTAGTACCTACCGATTTTTCAAAACACGCAGAATACGCATTAAAAGTTGCCGCTCAAATAGCAAAAAAGAATGATGGTGAAATTTTTTTAGTACATATGCTAGAATTACCTTCATCTGGTAATGATAGCCTTTCAAATTCTTACGAAATACCAGAATTGATATTTTTCAAAAACGCAGTAGTTTCAAAATTAGATGACTTAATGGATGCAGATTATTTAGATGGCATCAAGATAACAAAAATTATTCAATTTGAAATGGCTTTTGACGGAATTATAAAAAACGGCAAAGCACATGATGCAGATTTAATTGTAATGGGATCTCATGGATCAAATGGATTTCAAGAAATGTTTATTGGATCTAACACAGAAAAAGTTGTTAGAAACTCAGACGTACCTGTATTAGTTATTAAACGCGAAGAAGGTGATTTTAATGCTAATGATTTTGTATTTGCTTCTGATTTCTCTGAAGAAATAAAAAACCCTTTTGAAAAAGTTGTTGGATTTGCAAATAAATTCAATTCTCACTTACACTTAGTAACCATTAACACTCCTAACAATTTCAAATCAACCAGAGTAGCACAAAAAGCTATGGATGAATTTGTAGCAGAATTTAAGATTAGCAATTGCTCTACTCATATATACAATGACGTTAATGTAGAAAAAGGTATTTTACATTTCGCTAAAAGTATTGACGCCGACATTATTGGAATGAGTACACACGGAAGAAAAGGTTTATCTCACTTTTTCAACGGAAGTATTAGTGAAGACTTAGTAAATCACGCTAAAAGACCAGTTATTACTTTTAAAATCTAATTTTTGTGTTTT
>JBILST010000190.1:0-4743 GCA_044371865.1 Flavobacterium sp. | reverse complement strand
TGGCACTTTGGCATTGATGGATGGACGAAATCCATTTGATGCGTCACGTTGTGAGCATGACACACTAAATGAACCTGTTGGAAATCTGTTGCGAAACTATAAAAAGTTAGGCTATCAAATCCTTTTGGTTTCGGGAAGGGAAGAGCAGTTTAAACCACAAACGTTGTTGTTTTTGGAAAAGTACACCATTGCATTTGATATGTTAATCATGCGAAAAACTAAAGATTTTAGAAAAGATGCTATCATTAAAACCGAGATTTTTAACGAACAAATAAAAGATAATTATTTCATAGAATTTGTGTTAGATGACCGTAACCAAGTAGTTGATATGTGGAGAAAAGAATTAGGATTGCCATGTTTTCAAGTTTTTTATGGTGATTTTTAATTCGATAAAATTCTTACAAAAACTAAAAATGAAAACGATTTTTTTATTACTTTTGATAAGTGCCTAATTATGAAAGACAAAATACTAAACAAACTCAAACAAATAGAACTCGAAAAAGGAGTTGAGATCTTGTATGCAGTAGAATCGGGAAGTAGAGCTTGGGGATTTGCTTCACCAGATAGCGATTATGACATACGCTTTATCTACAAGCACGACTTGAATTATTATTTGTCATTATGGGAACAAACCGATGTGATTGAGTTTATGACCGAAGACGATTTAGATGGCAGCGGTTGGGATTTACGGAAAACCGTAAAATTATTAGCCAAAAGTAATGCACCTTTGTTAGAATGGATTTATTCGCCAGTGGTGTATTATGAAAATGAGGCGTTTATGAACCAAATGCGAGCGTTAGCAAAAGACTGTTTTTCGCCAGTGGCTTGTTTGCATCATTATTTGGGAACGACTAAGAATTTCATGGCCGTTTGCGAGCAAGATGCAGTAAAACTGAAAAGTTATTTTTATGCCTTACGCACGGCATTAGCTGGAAAATGGATTATAGAGCACAACACTTTCCCACCAGTAGCTTTTATGGATTTATTGCCTATTGCTCCACAAAATATACAAGACAAAATAAAGGAATTAATGACTGTAAAAGCCAATCAAGATGAAAAATATATGCATCCAAAAGAGGTTTTGATAACGGATTTTTTGAAAGAAACTTTACAGTTTAATATGAAAAATGCCGAAGGTTTAAGAGGCGGGAAGAAGATGGCTGTGGAGTTGGATGGGGTTTTTAAGGAAACTATAAATAAAGTTTAAAAATGACTATCCAAGACCTAAAATCTCAAAACCTTATCCTCTTCGAAGTTATTTCGGGGAGTAAGTCGTTTGGGTTAAATACACCTACTTCTGATACGGATATTAAAGGCATTTATTATTTGCCAAAAGTACAGTTTTATGGGTTGCATTATATTCCGCAAGTCAGTAACGAAACTAATGATGAAGTGTATTATGAGTTGGGTCGTTTTGTGGAGTTGTTGTTAAAAAATAATCCCAATATTTTAGAAATTTTAGCCTCACCAGAAGATTGTATTTTGTACAAACATCCGTTAATGGAGCGTTTGCAATTAAAAGATTTCTTATCAAAATTGTGCAAAGATAGTTTTGCTGGTTATGCCATGACGCAAATTAAAAAAGCTCGCGGTTTAAATAAGAAAATCGTTAATCCATTACCTAAAGAGCGCAAGAGCTTATTAGATTTTTGTACTATTTTAAATGGTTATGATTCGATTTCGTTAACTAAATGGTTAATGGAGCAAAACCTTTACCAGGAACAATGTGGTTTAATCAATGTTCCCAATGCCAAAGGAATATATGCATTGTTTTATGATTACGATAAAACCTTGGGTTATCGTGGCATCATTAAAAATGAGTTGTCTAATGAAGTTTCGGTTTCTTCCATTCCAAAAGGTGCAGAGCCTATTGGGTATTTGTCATGTAATTTAGAAGGCTATTCCAAATATTGTAAAGAATATGCCGAATATTGGGATTGGATTGAAAAACGCAATGAAGAACGGTACAATACCAACCAACAACACGGCAAAAATTACGACAGCAAAAACATGATGCATACCATACGATTACTGCAATCGGCTGAACAAATTTTGTCTACTGGGACATTGAATATTCGCGTTTCTAATCGTGACGAATTGTTAGCTATAAAAGCGGGCGCAATGGAATATGATGCGTTATTACAAATGGCGGATGATTTGATAGCTTCGATTGAGCATTTATATACGACTTCAACTTTACCTGATGCTCCAGATAGTGAAAAACTGATTGGTATTTTGGTGGGAATACGTGAGGAATTATACATGAAAAAATAATATTTTTTTAATATGACAATACGAACAGTTGCTAAAAAAAAAACATATCTTGTTGAACCAATAAAAACTTAGTGTATTGAATATGAACCTCACTATTTCAGTTAAACAATTAGGAAAAAAACATCCGATACTTCAGGATAATGTTATAGTTTTAGCTACTACATCCTCAGTAGTCACAGTAACACAATTATTAGAATTAGTTGTTGCACAACAAGTAGATCAATTTTCAAAATCGTCTTTTGAAGTTGATGATGAAGATAAAACCCATTTACCAAACGATCATTATTTACCTATTCTTTTAGATTCGGGAAAAATGAGTTTTGGTGCTATTTACAATCACAATCTTCCTGATTTAAAAAAGGCACAGGAAACGGCCATTCAAGCATTTGAAGATGGAATGTTTGCCGTTTTTTATGGTGATGATGCTTTGGGAACATTAGAACAAACAATAGATTTAGAAGAAAACAAAACATTAACTTTTATTCGATTAACTTTTTTAGCAGGAAGTTATTGGTAAATCGAATTGAACTAAGCTCACAATATTATGTCATTAGAAAACATTTTAGCCGCCAAAAAAATTAAAAATCCTGTAAAGGAATTTAAAAAAGAATTAAAAGAAATTGTTGAAGGAAATATACTAACGAAGTTATTTTCTAAATCTAAGCTCAAAAAAGAGGTAGCAGAATTAGGTTTGGCGCTATTAAAATTAGATCATAGTTATACAGGAACTTATGTTTCCTTGGGTTCTGAAAAGTTGAATTTTTTTAGTAAACATTTAACTCAAAATGTATGGGACAATAAAAACTATTATGAGCTTTTGGTTTATTTTTATGGTGCTGAACAAGCTCCATACGTTAAACTCGCTTGGAGTAAATTGCCTCATCAAATGTACCAAACAGGATATGACAGGAGATCCTTTAGAGCGCCAAATAATCATCGAGAGCTTTTGGTAAGTCAGGTAAATTTACTTCGTTCATTAATTGAAGCGCCACATATTTATAATTATGCAGAATCTACTTATTACAATTTAACGCTTTTAGAACAAGTACGTTATGATAATGATGTAACCAATAATACCAACCAATTTAAAATATGGTCTGCTGCTTTGGATGCTGGTAATTCTCAGATTTATCAATTAATGGAAGACATTATTTTTAATAAAGATGCAGTTGGTAAGGTATCAAGAGGAATTATCAAAGCCTTGTTGAACAGTGACAAAAAAGAATGTTGGGAATTAGTAGAAAAGTTACTTCTTGCTGCTCAACGTCAAGAAGGATTACGCCAAACCATTTTAGAATCTTTAGATGAAACTAGTATTGGTGCTTTAACTCATATGATTGATGTTTTGGTTACTAATAAACTTACTCGATTTTCATCTGTTGTTCGTGCAATTGATACTTGGACTGGTTTAGGTTGGGAATCAGAGAAAGAAACCACAGTACGTAATATTATCCAATTGGCTAATGGTTATTTAACAAATCCAGAAACAATAGCCAATGCCATACAGAGTAAAAACAATACGGAAGTTTATATGGCACTTTGGGCTCAAGGTGTTTTAGATATTGAAAAAACAGTTCCGTATTTAAAAGATTTAATGGAAAACGGTTCTATAGAAAAGAAATGTTTGGCGCTAAAGTTTGCTGGTGAAACGAATGATCCTTATATCGAAATGCCATTGTATTATAAAGCTTTAGAAGCTGATAATCTTCAAGTTTTAGCATTTGCTCAACATAGAATGGAAGCTTTATTAGATGCTAATTCAAAATCTAAATTTTTTATTGATAACTTAGATTATCCCAACTTTTTCAATAAAGTATACGAATTAACCCAAAAAATAAATGAAAAAGAAAAAGCTTTTGAAGGAAAAGTATTTTCTTGGTTAACAGTCAAGTTTCAGAAAGATGTTTTGTATTCTTGTGCTATCCATTTAATGGGATCTAATAAAACACACTTTAATCTTATTTTAAAAGATTTTGAAAACTTGTCTTTGCCTATTAGAGAAAAACTAACTAGAGAAGTTTTGGGTGATTTTTATTGTTATTCTTACTACTATATTAATGAAAATAAAGCACAAAAATTACCAACAACAGAACAACGAGATTTTGCACTTCGCATTTTAAAAGATAGAGGAGAAGCCATTGTATCTTCTGCACTTTGTACCTTAAAAAAAGTAGCTTTAAGTTCTGTAGAATTAGATTTTTTTCAACAATTATTTAAAAGGAAAAATTCCACTTTAAAGAAGCATCTCATTTCAATTTTATTGCAACAAAAAGAATCTGTAATAGAAGATTTTATTTATAGTTTAATTGAAAATGGAGACATAGAACAACGCTTATCTGCTTTAGACGTCATATTACAGCTTCAAAAAAATAATAAGTTAACTTCAAAAATAAAATCATGGGTAAAATTATATGCAGAACGTCCAAAATTATCTGAGAAAGAAAGTAAGTTTTTAGATCAAATTTCGCC
>JBILST010000021.1:0-15885 GCA_044371865.1 Flavobacterium sp. | reverse complement strand
CAATTTTGTTGCAAATACTCAGTTTAATGATTATCAGTATGAAATGGCTTATGAAACTTACATCATAAATCCACATCCAACAACACCTAATCAGTTTGTATCTAACGTTTCACCTGGAGGTAATTATTACCAAGACTTTTATTCTACTTCCAATGGTTATAATGGTAAGATAACTGCAAATGTGGCTTCAAGCTATAAAAATAAATTATTTTTAGGATTGAATCTTAATGCTCATTTCACAGATTATGTTGTAACTACAAGCCTATACGAGAACAATAATAATCCACTAAATCCAAATACACAGCCAACAATTAGCAATATTGTTTTTGATAACCAATTAAGCACTTATGGTTCTGGATTCTCATTTAATTTAGGAGCAATTTACAAAGTAACTAATTCTTTTAGATTAGGAGCCTCTTATGAATCACCAACTTGGTACAACCTAAATGACGAATTAGTTCAAGACTTATATACTTATGACAATATAAATGTACCTTCTGGAGATGAAAGTCGTTATTTTGGAAGTCCTATTTTTATCTTCCCAACTTATAGATTAAGAACTCCTAGTAAATTAACAGGAAGCGCTGCTTATATATTCAATAAAAAAGGATTAATTAGTATTGATGTAGCCACAAAAGACTACAGTAATGTTCAATTCAAAAATACAAATCAAAATAATTTCAGCGATTTGAATTCCCAAATGAGCTCTGAAATGAAAAATACTTATGAGATAAGAATTGGAGGTGAATACAAAATCAAACAATGGAGCATTCGAGGCGGCTATCGTTTTGAAGAAAGCCCATATGTTGAAGACACTGCAATGGGCGATTTAACAGGATATTCAGCCGGTTTAGGATATAATTTTGGCGAAAACAGATTAGATCTATCTTATTCAAATACCCACAGAAATTACAATCAAAGTTTAATTTCTTCAGGCATGACAGATCCAACTCGAATTAGAAATGTACAAGACAACATTACATTGACTTATTCAATAAATTTTTAAAATCAAAATCCATATACAAAACCACTTCTATCAACGAAGTGGTTTTTTTATACCAAAAACTCAAATAATAGCCTCAATGAAAGCAACATAAAGCCTTAACAGATATAGCAAACAGCGGAACTAAACACTTAAAAATTTCTAAATCGCTGTGCTTCTACTAATTATTTTATGTAATTTTGCCCACCGAATGTTCGGAATCAAAATTAAAAGCATGAGAACCAAATCGTTAAAGAAAAATAAAATCAATGTAATTACCCTAGGATGTTCAAAAAACACTTACGACAGTGAGGTGTTGATGGGACAACTAAAAGCCAACGGAAAAGAAGTAGCACACGAAGAAGAAGGTAATATCGTGGTAATTAATACTTGTGGTTTTATTGACAATGCAAAGGAAGAATCGGTAAATACGATTTTGGAGTATGTTGACAAAAAAGATCAAGGATTAGTAGATAAAGTATTTGTTACTGGATGCTTATCAGAACGATATCGACCTGATTTAGAGAAGGAAATTCCAGATGTTGACCAATATTTTGGTACTACCGAATTACCTTTATTATTGAAAGCTTTAGGAGCAGATTACAAACACGAATTACTTGGCGAACGTTTAACGACAACACCAAAAAACTACGCTTATTTAAAAATTGCTGAAGGTTGTGATAGACCTTGTAGTTTTTGTGCTATTCCGTTAATGCGCGGAAAACATGTTTCGCAACCTATTGAAAAATTGGTAAAAGAAGCAGAAGGTTTAGCAAAAAAAGGCGTGAAAGAATTAATTTTAATTGCACAAGATTTAACCTACTACGGATTAGATTTATACAAAAAACGTAATCTTGCCGAATTACTAGAAAACCTTGCAAAAGTAGAAGGAATAGAGTGGATTCGTTTACATTATGCTTTCCCTAGCGGCTTTCCAATGGACGTTTTAGATTTGATGAAACGTGAACCAAAAATTTGCAATTACATTGATATTCCATTACAACACATTTCAGATAACATTTTGAAATCAATGAAACGTGGAACTACTAAAGAAAAAACGACCAAATTATTACAAGAATTTAGAGAAAGAGTTCCAGGAATGGCAATTAGAACCACTTTAATTGTGGGTTATCCAGGTGAAACACAAGAAGATTTTGAAATCCTAAGAGATTGGGTTCAAGAAATGAAATTCGAGCGATTAGGTTGTTTTACTTATTCACACGAAGAAAACACAGGTGCTTTTGTTTTAGAAGACGATGTACCACAAGAAGTTAAACAAGCGCGTGCTGCTGAAATAATGGATTTACAGTCACAAATTTCTTGGGATTTGAATCAGGAGAAAATTGGACACACATTTAAATGTGTAATCGACAGAAAAGAAGGACAGTATTTCATTGGAAGAACCGAATTTGATAGCCCAGATGTTGATAACGAAGTATTAGTAGACGCTTCTAAATACTATTTAAAAACAGGCGATTTTGTAAATTTAAAAGTAACTGATGCTACTGAATTTGATTTGTATGCAGAACCAATATCTTAAAATATGAAAAAAATAATATTCTTAATTCTTATCAGTTTTTCGTTTTTAAATACCAACGCTCAAGTTGACAGACGTGTTGGTGCAGGACAATATAAAAATGGAAACCAAAACAAAAATGTTGATCTAGTTGAAACTTCTGTTGAATCTCTAAAAGAGAAATTAAATCTAGATGGTTTTCAAGAAGCTATAGTACGAAATCTTATCAAAGAGAATCAAGCTAAATCAAAAGAAATAATTGAAGCTGTTAGTTATAGTGACTTAGAAAAAAGAAACTTACTCACAGAGTTAGGAGAGAAATTTAATATAGAAATTAAAAAAATATTACAACCCGAACAGATAGAAAAATACGAAAAACTAATTTCAAAGAACAAAAAATAATGTTCGAAAATGATAATTATCATATGCATTTTTAGAATTCATTACTAATTTTGAGTATAGAAATTTTAAAACTCACATCATGATAACTAAACACCCTATTTACCAAGATTTCCCTGAATACGCAGACAAGATTAAAGATCTATATCATAACAATGATGAGTTTCAGGTTTTACTACATTCATATACCGATTTAGACGAAAAAATCTACAAAATAGAAAAAGATGAAGAGCTTGCTATGAATGATGAATTATCACAACTTAGAAAAGATCGTGTATTCTTAAAAGATGAAATTTTTACTTTTTTAAAAAACAGTTAAAATGTATAAGCATAAAAAAAACCGTTTTAACAACGGTTTTTTTATGCTTTATTTTAATTCTCTATAACTCTGTTAATTTGAACAAATCGCCTTTTATAATAAGGTTCTTCACTTGATGAAATAATAACTCCTGCTTGAACCGAAGAATGAATGAATTTAATTTCATCACCATTTATTTCTGTTATCATTCCAACATGATTAACACTTCCTCTTCCATTAGTTGTAAAGAAAATCAAATCACCTTTTTGAGCCTGACTTCTATCAATTTTATAACCCGCACCAACCGCCATTGCGCTAGAAGAACGAGGTAATGTCATATCTATATTTTTAAAGGTACTAAACATTAAACCTGAACAATCAAAACCTGCACTTGTTGTTCCTCCACCTCGATAACGAGTGCCAAGATATTGAGAAGCTTTTGCAATTAAAAATTCAACTTTTGACATATTTTCAGGAGAAATCTCTTCAGTTTTACTTGAAATTCCCCCAACTATATTTTGATTTTTTTCTAACTCTAAATTACCTTTTTTAATAACTACTTCATATCCAATAGGTAAATTAGCAATAATTTCAGGATTCATTTCTTCCAAATCCTTCACACTTACTTTATACTTTTTAGAAAGTTTATATAAAGTTTCTCCTTTGCTTACCGTGTGAACTTGATTTCCTAATTCGTCCAAACACAAACCAGCATCCATATTTGCAGAATTAGCATTCACTACAACCTGAACTTTATCAGTAGGTGCAGGCAATTGTGGTTTAGGTTTAGAAATTTGCTTCTTAGCTACAATTACAATTTTATCACCAATTTGAATGGCTTCTGGTTTTATTTCTGGATTTAATTCTTTCAATTTTTCCAGACTGATATCGTATTTTTTGGCGATTTTATAAAGTGATTCACCTGGTTCTACAGTATGGATTT
This sequence comes from Flavobacterium sp., assembly GCA_044371865.1. Taxonomy (GTDB): domain Bacteria; phylum Bacteroidota; class Bacteroidia; order Flavobacteriales; family Flavobacteriaceae; genus Flavobacterium. Next base: position 11,747 of record JBILST010000021.1, on the reverse strand, counting down.
CTGCATTTGTATTCTTTGATGAAGTAACTTCTTTCTTATCGTTTGATTTGTTTTTCTTGTTTGGAATTAACAAAACCGTTTTCAATTGTAGTAAAGCCCCTTTTGATTTTGGATTTAATTCATAAATATCAGACTCACTAACTTTATATTTTTTGGCAATGGAATAAATAGACTCTCCTTCTACTACAGTGTGTTTAATCGTCTTTTGCGAATAAACAAAGTTAGAACCGAAGAAAAATAAAAAAAATATAATTTGTATAGCCTTCATTTTGAATAAGTTTATATGGATTGCAGTTAATTTAAGGATTGCAAGTTAAAAAAAACTCCTTTAAAACAGGGAGATTTAACATTATTTTAAAGTCAAATATATTTCTCAAAAGAATACGAACACTCGTAAAAAAAAAAGCCTAAATCAATTACGACTTAGGCTTTAACTTTGATTATTCAATAATTTATTAATTATTCACCAATAACTTATGTGATGGAGCAAATTGTGTCAAATTAATACCTTCGACAGCTTTTTTATATTCTTCAATTGTTGGAGTTCTTCCTAAAATTGTTGACAACACTACAACAGGCGTAGATGATAGTAAAGATTCACCTTTTTTACCATCAGCATCTTCCACAACTCTACCTTGAAACAAACGAGTCGAAGTTGCCATAACCGTATCACCTTTAGAGGCTTTTTCTTGGTTACCCATACATAGATTACAACCTGGACGTTCTAAATACAACATGTTTTCGTATTCTGTACGAGCTGCTGCTTTTGGAGCATTATCATCAAATTCGAAGCCAGAATATTTTCTTAAAACTTCCCAATCACCTTCCGCTTTTAACTCATCTACAATATTATAGGTAGGTGGAGCGACTACTAAAGGTGCTTTGAATTCAACTTTACCATTTTGCGCTTCTACATTTTTAAGCATTTGCGCTAAGATTTTCATATCACCTTTATGAACCATACACGAACCAATAAAACCAAGATCTACTTTTTTAGTTCCTCCATAAAACGAAAGTGGTCGAATAGTATCATGCGTATAACGTTTTGAAACGTCTGCATTATTTACATCTGGATCAGCAATCATTGGCTCATTGATAATATCTAAATCGATTACCACTTCAGCATAATACTTAGCATTTGCATCTGGAGTTAACGCAGGTTTTTCACCTGATTTAATTTCAGCAATTCTTTTATTTGCAATATTGATTAATCCTTGTAAAACTTGCTTCTCATTATCCATTCCTTTATCAATCATAATCTGGATTCTTCCTTTAGCAATTTCCAAAGATTCGATTAATGTAGCATCTTCAGAAATACAAATTGAAGCTTTAGCTTTCATTTCTGCAGTCCAATCCGTAAAGGTAAATGCTTGGTCAGCGGTAAGTGTACCAATATGTACTTCAATAATTCTACCTTGGAATACATTTTCTCCACCAAACTGCTGTAACATTTGCGACTGAGTAGCATGAACAACATCACGGAAATCCATATAATTTTCCATGTGACCTTTAAAGGTAACTTTTACTGATTCTGGAATAGGCATTGAAGCTTCACCAGTTGCTAAAGCAAGAGCTACCGTTCCTGAATCCGCACCAAATGCAACCCCTTTAGACATTCTAGTATGCGAATCGCCACCAATAATAATAGCCCATTCATCCACTGTAATATCATTCAAAACTTTATGAATAACATCTGTCATTGCAGGATAAACACCTTTTGGATCACGAGCAGTAATTAAACCAAAATCATTCATAAACTTCATCAATCTTGGAATGTTTGCTTTTGATTTATTGTCCCAAACAGAAGCCGTATGACATCCCGATTGGTAAGCACCATCTACAATAGGCGAAATTACTGTAGCAGCCATTGACTCTAATTCTTGAGAAGTCATTAAACCAGTTGTATCTTGCGAACCAACAATATTTACAGTTACACGTACATCAGATCCAGCATGTAAAACTTTACCTGGAGTATTTCCTACTGCATTTTTATTAAATATTTTTTCTACCGCTGTTAATCCTTGTCCAGCAATTGAAACCTCTTTAGAAGGAGCAAATACAGGCACAATAGCAATACCCAACATTTTTGAAGCAAACGTTTGTAATTTTTTTCCAAAAACAATAGCGTATGAACCACCAGCTTTGATGAATTCCATTTTTTGAGGTGTAAATGATCTTGAAATATCAATCAATTCATGATCACCACTGTATAATTTTTTTGTTTTAGTATTGATAGTCAAAACTGTTCCAGTTGTTACCGAATACACTTGCTCTAAAATTGGATCCCCATTAGCATCACGAACTAATTCTCCGTTTGCATCTGTTTTTTTAACCCAGTTTTTCAAGTCGATTCCAATACCACCCGTTACATCAACTGTAGTAAGGAAAATTGGAGAAATACCATTTGTTCCAGCAACAATTGGCGCAATGTTAATAAAAGGAACATAAGGACTAGCTTGTTTGCCAGACCAAAGCGCTACGTTATTTACACCAGACATTCTAGATGAACCAACACCCATTGTACCTTTTTCAGCAATCAACATGACACTTTTATCTGGATGTTGAGCTTTAAGCGCTTCAATCCCTTGTTGTGCAGCTGGTGAAATAAAACATTTTCCATGCAATTCACGATCTGAACGTGAATGTGCTTGATTACCTGGTGAAAGTAAATCGGTTGAAATATCACCTTCTCCAGCTATAAAAGTTACAACTTTAATTTCTTCAGCTACTTCTGGAAGTTTAGTGAAAAACTCAGCTTTTGCGTAACTTTCTAAAATATCTTTAGCAATTGCGCTACCATTTTTATAAGCAGCTGCTAAACGGTCTGTATCTGCTTCATACAAATAAACTTGTGTCTTTAGAACTTCCGCTGCATCTTTAGCAATTGACTCATTATTCCCTAAAGCTAAATCTAATAAAACTTTAATAGAAGGTCCGCCTTTCATATGAGATAATAACTCAAATGCAAAAGCAGTAGAAATTTCATTTACAGCAGATTCGCCTAGAATAATTTCTTTTAAAAATTCAGCTTTTTTAGCAGCTGCAGGTGTAGTTCCTGGAACTACGTTGTAAATAAAAAACTTAAGAGAATCTTCGCGATCAGCGTTAGCAGTATCTTTAATCTGAGAGATGATTTCGTTTAATAAATCAGCCCCATCAATTGGTTTTGGATGAAGTCCTTGAGTTTTACGATCTTCAATTTCTTTAAGATATTCTTTATAAAGACTTGTGTTGTTATCTAATGACATACTTTTATATAATTAGTGTTTATTTTATTTTGTGCTACAAATTTAATGAATCTTAATCAAATTTAAAAATTTTTAATAAAAAGGCTGATTAAAAGAATTATTATTTATAAAGATTCTATTTTGCTGATTATTTTTCAATAAAACCAAGAATATTTAACAGATATTAAATATTTAATAATTTAAAATAAAACTTTTAATAAATTAATAAAAAACTAAGGCTAATTTTAAGATTTTCATAATTAGGCCTTGTTTTTCTCTCGCAAACTTGTCATTGGTTTTTCAAAATAGCGGTATAATAAATAAGATAATACCAGAACAACAAACCAATAAAACAAAGTATAGCCTAACAATTGAACTCCCCTAAGTTCTTCTGAAGGAAAAAGCACTTTTAAGGTGTGTAAAATTACGGTGTAATGCAACAAGTAAATACTATAGGATATTATACTGAGCGTGGCTATCAGCTTTAAAAATAAAGTTTCTTTAAGTCTTAATTCCACCAAATAAGGTATTATAAAACAAATAACAACTGAATTAATAGGCAAATATAAAACCGTGAAAAAAAACTGAAAATTTTCTGCTCTAACACCTATTGCAAAAATAAAAATATGTAAAATAAAAATCCCTATTAATCCTAGTACCAGTAAGGATTTATGCCACTCTTTTTTGATTTTTTTTTGAGCATATAAATAATACAAAATAAAACCATAGTAGATAGCATCTAAGCGGTATATTGTTACTTTTCGTAAGGACTGATTCCAATCCGTTATAGACCTTAAATCATGAGAATAATAAAAATAAACCCGAGTACAAAAAAACAGAATTATCATAAAGAAACTCATCCATAAAAACAAATGACCTCTTTTACGTTTAGGGAAAATTTTAACCAATAACAAAAGAAAAAAGGGACCTATAATATAGCAAAACTGTTCTACCGCTAAACTCCAAGAAACCCTATAAAAATCTGGCGAAGTTTTGGTCATGTTCTGCAGGTATATAAAATAAAGATATAACTGTTCTGGTATTTTATGATAAACTAACCACCACAATAAAACATTAACAAATAAAATTAAATAATAATTAGGTAAAGTTCTAAACCAGCGTCTTTTAAGAAATTCAATTATTGTAGCAAGTGAAAAGTCTTCATCTTCAAGTAAGCGTATCACAATTCTACCTATCAAAAATCCACTAATTACAAAAAATATTTCAACGCCAATAGTACCACTTAAGCCCATTAACCAACTTATTATTCCTGGATAAAAATCACTAATCCATAGACTATGAGCAAATACTACTAAACAAATTGCTATTGCCCTAGCCAAGTCTAAACCATGATAACGTTTATTTAAATCAACTTGCAAGCCAAACATAATAGTAGAATATGAAGTTTATGAATTTAAGATATAAAAAAACTTTAGTATTTAATCCTGAAACATTTTGTTTTTAAAATGATTAAAATTAAGACTTATAGATGATACGTTAAAAGTATTAAAACAGCTTTTTAATAATATCTTCTTCTGTAATACCTTCTGCATCTGCCTTGTAATTTTTCACAATTCTGTGTCGAAGTATTCCTATTGCAACAGCTTTTACATCTTCAATATCTGGAGAAAACTTACCATTAAAAGCTGCATTAGTTTTTGCTGCTAAAATTAGATTTTGTGATGCACGTGGTCCTGCTCCCCAATCAATATAGGTTTTGACAAATTCAGTTGACAATGAATTATCCGGACGGGTTTTACTAACTAATGCTACAGCATATTCTATAACATTATCCGCTACTGGAATCTTACGAATAACATCTTGAAAATCTATAATTTCCTTTGCAGAAAACAAAGGATTAACAACTGGTTTTAAATTTGAAGTTGTTGCTTTTACTACATCAACTTCTTCTTGAAAAGAAGGATAATCTAATTTTATAGCAAACATAAAACGGTCTAATTGAGCTTCAGGGAGCGGATAAGTTCCTTCTTGTTCAATAGGGTTTTGAGTAGCTAAAACAAAATAAGGCAAATCTAATTTATAATGATGACCTGCTACAGTTACTGCTCTTTCCTGCATGGCTTCTAACAAAGCAGCTTGTGTTTTAGGAGGTGTCCTATTAATTTCGTCTGCTAGGATAATATTAGAAAAAATAGGTCCTTTAATGAATTTAAAATGACGGTTTTCATCTAAAATTTCACTCCCTAAAATATCAGAAGGCATTAAATCAGGCGTAAATTGAATACGTTTAAAATCTAAACCTAAAGCTTGAGCAATAGTATTTACCATTAATGTTTTTGCCAAACCAGGCACACCAACCAATAAGGCATGTCCTCCTGAAAAGATACTCAACACAATTTGATGCACTACTTCATCCTGACCTACTATTACTTTAGCAATTTCTTGTTTTAAAGCTTTTTGTTTTTGAACTAATTCCTGAATGGCTGCTACGTCTGACATATTACACGATTAATTATTTGAAGGACTAAATTAAGAAAAAAATATTTAAAAAAAACCCTCTGAAAATTCAAAGGGTTAGATAATTTATTTCTTAAACCAATTGTTTGCAAAATCACAATCTTTATAATCATCTGAAATCTTAATATAAGTTTCTTTGATTTTTTCTTCTGTCCATTTTGCTATTTCTTTGATTTGCTTATCTCTAAGTGCTAATTCCTTAATTTTTATGTAATCTCTTGAAAAATCAGCTTGATGCTCTTCAATTCTATTGTTAACTGTAATAATTTTATAAAATTTACCCGCACCTCTTTCTTCATCTAAAATAGGCAATGAAATTTCATTATCTTTCAAACCAGAAACTTGACCGTATAAAGCAGGATCCATTTTCGTTAATTCAAACCTAGGCTCCATTGTTCTTGGGTTTAACAAAACGCCACCGCTGTTACGAGTCTCTTTTTGATCTGAAGATGATTTTGCAGCTTCAGCAAATGTAATTTCTTTATTGATGATTTTAGTTCTTATTTTTTCTATTTTTTCTTTGGCATCTTTCATAGCTTGAGTAGAAACCTTCGGCGAAATAAGAATATGTCTTAATTCAACTTCTTGACCTTTAATTTTTTCTACCATAATAATATGATAGCCAAACTCTGTTTCAAATGGTGCCGAAATTTCTCCTTCAGCCAGGCTAAATGCTACATCTTTAAATTCCTTAACAAAAGCTGTTTTACGATTCATTTTATAAAAACCACCATTAGAACTTGAGCCTGGATCTTCAGAAAACAAAACAGCTTTACTAAAAAAACTTGAACCATTTAAAACATCTTGACGGATTTCATTAAGTTTGTCTAAAACCCTTTTCTTCTCACTTTCTTCAATAATTGGATTGACTACAATTTGAGCCACTTCCATTTCTGCACCAAATGTTGGAATTTCATCCGCTGGAATGGCTTTAAAGAAATTTCTAACTTCTTCTGGTGTAATTTCTACAGCATCAACAATTTTTTTCTGCATTTGAGAAGTCAATTTGTTCATTTTAACAGCATCGAAAAAATGGCTTCTCAACTCATCTACATTCTTTTTGTTGTAATATTTTACTACTTTTTCAATTGAACCAATTTGTTCAACAGCAGCATCTAATTGTTCGTTCAAGTAAGAGTTAACTTCCGCATCGGTTACGACAATACTATCTTGTATCGCCTGATGCGCATATAATTTATCTTCAAGTTGCTTTCCAAAAAGTTCACAACGTGTAATATCTTTAACATCTACACCTTGAGCTTTAAGCGTAATATAATCCAAATCAATGTCAGAATCTAATACTACATAATCTCCCACAACTGCAACTACACCATCTACTTTAATCTTTTTTGGTTGAGCAACTGCTACAACTGAAGTAACAAATAACAGTATTACTAGTATCTTTTTATTTATAAATTTCATATTTATTGTCTTTGATTGCGTCATTCGTAATCTCTTTTTCTAAAGTGTTAATTAATTTTAATTTTCTATTATTTATGATAATTTGTTTAATTGTTGGTCTTAAAAATTCTAGAGGAGTTGCACTATATTTAGGCAAAACTTTATTAACCTTTACTAGCCAAACCGTACTTGAGTCAGGATATTGAAAGTTCATTCCACTTGAAATATACTTTTGTTTATTCTCAATATTTATGAATGGAATTTTCTCATAAACCTGATTAATATCTACCCATATTGAATCATTAAAAGCGTAACTTTTAAATTGAACTGCCAATTGTTCTAGCTCCTTTTTATCTTTCTTGGTAAAGGAACTAAACTTTGATTTAACTTTTGCAAATTTTGGATTTTCTTTAACTAAATTAATATATCTTAACTTAACAAGTTCATCAGAATTCTTAAAGTATTGCTTATTTTTATTATAATATTCAACTATTTGATCTTCTGTAACCGAAGTATCTATTTGTCTAATTACTAAATTCTCAATGTAAGCTTTAGTATACAAATCTACTCGATACTGCTCAATCAAAACATTGAACTCATCAAGTTGATTTTTTCCAATGTTTTTTTCAGCTGCTTCAAAAAGTAATTTCTGAGTAGCCCATTGTCCTATAAATGATTTAACGATAGCTATACTATCTTGTTTTGAAGTTCCTTTTGGAACCAAATCTAAAATATCTGATTCAAATAAATAATTTTCTCCTACCCGTGCAATTGCCTTTGGTTTTCTTGGTGCTTTAAAGTAATCGCACGAAGAAACCATGAATAACAAAATTAGTATTTGAAAAAAATATTTCATTTAGTTTTTTAATTGATTTTTAACCTTTGAAAAAACTGCTTCATTTACCTTAACAGTAAATTCACTTTTCAATTCATCAACCCAATTGTTTTCTAAATATTGTTGATAATCACTAATTACTTTGCCTTTACATTCAGACAACTCTTTAACACCTGCAGGTTTCTTATCAATAACATTTACAACAAAAAAGTATTGGTCTTTGGCTACAATAGCAGTAACTCCTTTTGATAAATTTTGAAATTGAGGCAATACATCATAATCTTCTTCATACAAGCCTGACTTTGACATTACATTAACCTTTCCTTCTTTATTTAACTGCTCCTTAATATAATCTAAAGATTTACCTTTTTGTAAAAATTTCTGAGCTTTTTCAATTATTTTTTTGTCAGTTGAAGACAATATATCTACAGTATATCTTGTTTTCCATTGGTAATTATTATTATTTTTAAGAAAATAATCTTTTAAACCAATCGTATCGTTTTTAGCTCTATTCCAAATTTCCTTTTCCATTAAATCAAACAACAACAAACCATCTCTATATTCATCCATTACATTTTTAAACTCAGAAAATTCATTTTCTAAATTCTCATTATAGTATGCCATTAATTGTTCATCAATAAATTTTTCATATAATTCATCAACTAATTTTGCAACAGGCTTCGTTTTAATATTTGATTTTTGCTTAGATGAAATAAAATTTAAAAACACCTGTGAATTTATCTTTTTATCTTTACTTATAATCAAAATATCTCCATTTAGTTCTTTATTCTTTTCAGGAACTACCCATGTTTGAGAATAAAATTCATCTGTAACTACTCCTTTTATTTTTGTTAATAATTTTACATCTTTAACAAACAAGTATTTTGTTCTCATTTTTTTTGCTAAAGAATTAGTTATCAACATAGAACGTTCATCTTTTCTAATTTTATCTTCTAATTCAACTTTCATTTCATCAAATAAACGAACTGGATGCTTTTCAATTAGTTTTACAATATGCCAACCAAATTGCGATTCAAAAGGAGCTGAAATTTGATTTTTATCATTCAAACCAAACGCAACATTTTCAAAAACTTCAGAACTTAATTGACCCGAACCAAAACGCTGTAAAACACCACCTTTTGGAGCTGATGATTTATCTTCTGAAAATTGTTGTGCTAGTGTTTCAAAACTTTCTCCTTGTTGAATTTTTTTATAAATATCATCAATTGTAGTTTTTGCTTTTTCATTTTGAGAAGCATCATTTTGCTTAACTATCATAATATGAGCAACTGTAACTTCTCCTCTATTATTTCTTTTATCAGTAACCTTTACAATATGATATCCAAAGCGAGTACGAAAAGGCTTAGAAATCTGTCCTGTTTTTGTATTAAATGCAGCATTTTCAAACGCATACACCATTCTAAAGGCAGAAAAATAACCTAAATCTCCATTATTTTCTTTAACTGATGGGTCTTCAGAAAACTGTTGCGCTAAAGAAACAAAATCTTCACCACCTTCAATTCTTCTTTTAACATCTAACACCTTATTATAGGCTTTTAAAGTATCTTCTGGCGATGCACCTTCATCCACCAAAACCAAAATATGTGAAGCTCTAACTTCTTGTTGCATTCTTTCGTATGCTTCTCGAACAAGTTCATTAGTTACTTTTGAATCGTTTAGATAATTCTTTGACAATTGATTTCTATAAGACTTCAATTCATTTTGATAAGTTGTCCCATTTTGCAAACCAAGTTTATTCGCTTTTTCAACTTTTAATTTGTAGCCTAAAAACAATTCTAAATACTTATCTAAATCTTTCTGAGAATCATCTTTTACTAAATCTAAATTTTTGTTGTACACTCTTATAAATTCATCAGTGTAAAAAGGATGATTATCAATTGTAAATAAAACTTCTTTTGTTTGTGCTGATAAAAAACCTGACACTAACAAAAAAGCAAAAATAAGTAGGCGACTAATTTTCATAATTATTTTATACATTTTAAGTTGTAATCGACAAAAATAACAATTCGAGACTATTCCACAACATTTATAAGTGAGTATTAACAGAAAATTCTGCAAAAAAAGTTACTTTTGCACAAAATTTGGAATAATGAGTTTTATAGAAGAAATAGCAAGAAGACGAACTTTTGGAATTATCTCGCATCCCGATGCTGGTAAAACAACTTTAACAGAAAAATTATTGTTGTTTGGAGGCGCTATTCAGGAAGCCGGAGCTGTAAAAAGTAATAAAATTAAAAAAGGAGCCACTTCCGATTTCATGGAAATTGAAAGACAAAGGGGGATTTCGGTCGCAACTTCTGTTTTGGCTTTTAACTATCAAAATAAAAAAATCAACATCTTAGATACGCCAGGTCACAAAGACTTTGCAGAAGACACCTTTAGAACCTTAACTGCTGTTGATAGTGTTATTGTTGTAATTGACGTAGCAAAAGGGGTTGAGGAACAAACAGAAAAACTAGTTGAAGTTTGTAGAATGAGAAACATTCCAATGATTGTTTTCATTAACAAATTAGACCGTGAAGGTAAAGATGCCTTTGATTTGATGGATGAAGTGGAGCAAAAACTAAAACTCCGCGTTACTCCTTTAAGTTTTCCCATTGGAATGGGATACGATTTTCAAGGTATTTACAATATTTGGGAAAAGAACATCAACCTTTTTGAAGGAGATAGTCGTAAAAACATTGAAGAAACAATTGCCTTTAACGATATCAACAATCCAGAATTAGAAAAAATTATTGGTGAAAAACCAGCAAATCGTTTACGTGAAGAATTAGAACTAATAGAAGAAGTGTATCCTGCATTTAGCCGAGAAGAATATTTGGCTGGCGATTTACAACCTGTTTTCTTTGGTTCAGCATTAAACAACTTTGGTGTTCGTGAATTATTAGATTGTTTCGTAGAAATTGCACCTACACCTAGACCTAAAGAATCTGACACGAGAATTGTTAGTCCAGAAGAACAAAAATTAAGTGGATTTGTATTTAAAATTCATGCCAATATGGATCCTAAACACAGAGACCGTTTAGCATTCATTAAAATTGTGTCTGGAACATTTGAAAAAAACAAACCATATTTACATGTTCGATTAGGTAAGAATTTGAAATTTTCAAGTCCGAATGCATTTTTTGCTGAGAAAAAAGAAATTGTTGATATTTCATATCCAGGAGACATTGTAGGCTTACACGATACAGGTAACTTTAAAATTGGAGACACCCTAACTGAAGGTGAAATTATGAATTTCCAAGGAATTCCAAGTTTCTCTCCTGAGCATTTCCGCTATATTAATAATGCCGACCCTTTAAAAGCAAAACAACTTGAAAAAGGGGTTGACCAATTAATGGACGAAGGTGTAGCGCAGTTATTTACACTTGAAATGAATGGTAGAAAAGTAATTGGAACTGTTGGAGCGCTTCAATACGAAGTGATTCAATACCGTTTAGAACATGAATACGGAGCTAAGTGTATTTACGAAAACTTTCCTGCTTTTAAAGCGTGTTGGGTAAAACCTCAAGATCCAAAAAATACCGAGTTTGCAGAGTTTAAACGTGTGAAACAAAAATTCCTAGGTCACGATAAATATGGACAATTGGTATTCTTAGCCGATAGTGATTTTTCTATCCAAATGACACAACAGAAATACCCAACAGTAGAATTATTTTTTACATCGGATTACAGAAAAAAATAAATAAAAAAGCAAAAAGCCATTTCAATTGAAATGGCTTTTTTTATATCCTAGATTGTCTTGTCCTGAAATAGCGATACACAAATTTCATCGTTATGGAAAA
>JBILST010000189.1:0-4818 GCA_044371865.1 Flavobacterium sp. | reverse complement strand
ACAAGGAAGCGAAGGTTGGGATGGAACATACAATCAAGCAGAATTACCATCAACAGATTATTGGTTTACATTAGATTATACAGAAAATGGAGTTGCTAAACAGTTTAAAGCGCATTTCTCTTTAATTAGATAGTATGAAGAAAAATAATATAAATATTTGCAATATTTTTTTAATATTAATTAACACGATTATATCTATTGGACTTTTAGTTTTAATAGTCAAATATTGCTAACTATATGAAAAACATTAATATAACAATTAGTATTGAAAATATCATTCGTATTTAATAGACGGATTGGTTTGATTTTTATTAGCCTTTCCTGAACCCGGGAAAGGCTTTTTTTATTTTAAAATTATTTATTATGTATTACAACGAAAACACCACCATTTTTTTTAACGGAGAATTTATAAAAGTAAAAGAGGCTCCAGTAAGTATTTACAATCAAACAATGCATTATGGTAATGGCGTATTTGAGGGGATTAGAGCCTACGATACTCCAGATGGTGTCCGAATTTTCAAAGCGAAGGAACATTATGAAAGATTGCATTATTCAGCAAAAGTAATGCACATTGATTTGAAATATACTGAAAAAGAATTAGAGCAAATTACATATAAATTATTAGAGTTAAATAATTTAAAAGATGCCTATATAAGACCATTAGTTTATCTAGGAGAAAATATGTCTTTAACTCCTACTAGTGAAGTTAATGTAGTCATAATGGCTTGGGAATGGGGTAAATATTTAGGAGATTCATTACTTAGATTAATGTTGTCTTCGTTTCAAAGACCAAATCCTAAATCATGTTTTGTGGAAGCTAAAGTAGTGGGGCATTATACGAATAGCATTTTAGCAACTACAGAAGCTAAAGCAAATGGTTATGATGAAGCATTATTAACTGATATGAATGGTTATGTTGCAGAAGGACCTGGTGCAAATTTCTTTATTGAAAAACAAGGTAAATTATATACAGCTCCCTTAGGAAATATTTTAGCAGGAATTACGCGTCAAACGGTTTTAGAAATAGGGAAAGAATTAGGTTATGAAATAGAAGAAAAATTCTTTACTCCTGAAGAAATTTTTACAGCTGACAGTGCCTTTTTCTGTGGTACAGCAGCTGAAGTAATCGGAATTCAATCAGTTAATGATTATAAATTTCCATTGGAATGGGAAGATTCAATAGGTTCAGTAATTCAAAAGAAATACAAAAGAAGAGTGGCTTTTAATGAATATCAAAACATGTTTTTATAATGGAATTAAATAGACACAGTAAAACAATTACGCAAGATCCATCACAACCTGCTGCACAAGCAATGTTATATGGTATCGGTTTAACAGAAGAACAATTAGCAAAGCCTTTTATTGGAATTGCTTCTATGGGCTACGATGGAAATACATGTAATATGCATTTAAATCATTTAGCCTCATTGATTAAAAAAGAAGTGAATACCAATGATATGGTAGGTTTAATTTTTAATACTATCGGAATAAGTGATGGTATTACAAATGGAACGGATGGTATGCGTTATTCATTAGTGAGTAGAGAGATTATTGCAGATAGTATTGAAAGTGTGGTATCGGGTCATTATTATGATGGAGTAGTAGCAATCCCAGGTTGCGATAAAAATATGCCTGGAAGTATCATTGCTATGGGAAGATTAAATCGCCCATCAATTATGGTTTATGGTGGTACCATTGCTCCTGGAAAATACCAAGGGAAGGATTTGAATATAGTGTCAGCATTTGAAGCTTTAGGAGAAAAAATTGCGGGAACTATTTCTGAAGAAGATTTTAAAGGAATTATTAAAAATTCTTGTCCAGGTGCTGGTGCTTGTGGAGGAATGTACACTGCAAATACTATGGCTATTGCTATTGAAGCTTTAGGGATGAGTTTGCCATATTCTAGTTCCAATCCTGCTGTTAGTTTTGATAAAATTAAGGAGTGTGAATCGGTTGCAACGTACATGAAATATCTTTTAGAGAAAAATATTTGTCCAAAAGACATCATGACACTAGAGGCTTTTGAAAACGCAATAACTGTTTTAATTGCCCTTGGCGGAAGTACCAATGCAGTTTTACATGTTATAGCGATGGCAAAAAGTGTGGGAATATCCATCACACAAGATGATTTTCAACGTATTAGCGATAAAACACCTTTGATTGCTGATTTTAAACCGGGTGGCAATTACTTAATGCAAAATTTGCATGAAAAAGGAGGGGTTCCAATGGTATTAAAATATTTAATGAGTAAAGGAATGCTTCATAAAGATTGTTTAACTGTTACAGGTCAAACTATTGAAGAAAATTTAAAGAATGTAATCGATATCGATTTTAATGATCAAAATATAATAAAACCTATTGAAAGCCCTATTAAATCAACGGGGCATCTTCAAATCTTGTATGGAAATCTAGCCCCAAAAGGATCTGTAGCAAAAATTACAGGTAAAGAAGGTGAGTTTTTCAAAGGTCCAGCAAGGGTTTTCGATGGAGAAAAAGAATTAATTAAAGGTATCGAAGATAAAAAAATTATGGCTGGAGATGTAGTGGTTATCCGCTATGTAGGTCCAAAAGGCGGTCCAGGGATGCCCGAAATGCTAAAACCAACATCAGCGTTAATTGGTGCAGGTTTAGGCAAAAGTGTAGCGCTAATTACCGACGGACGTTTTAGTGGAGGAACACATGGTTTTGTAGTGGGACATATTTCACCAGAAGCCTTTGATGGAGGAACAATTGGTTTAGTCAACGATAATGATATTATTGAAATTAATGCAGTTGATAACACAATTCATTTGCATGTGAGTAATGAAGAATTAACCGATAGAAAAAACAAGTGGCAACAACCTAAATTGAAAGTAACAAACGGAGTATTATTAAAATATGCCAAATTAGTTACCGATGCTTCAAATGGTTGTGTAACAGATGAATTTTAAATAAGAATGAAAACTTTAGAAAAACAAAATACAGAAATGGTAACCGAAAACCAACAAGTTTCAGGTAGTTTTGCTGTGATAGATGCGCTTTTAAAAGAAAATGTAGCCACTGTATTTGGTTATCCAGGTGGCGCCATTATGCCAATATATGATGCATTATTCGATTTTAAAAATCAATTAAATCATATTTTGGTACGTCATGAGCAAGGCGCAATTCATGCCGCTCAAGGTTTATCAAGAGTAAGTGGTGAAACTGGAGTGGTATTTGCAACAAGCGGCCCCGGAGCTACGAATTTAGTTACAGGTTTAGCGGATGCTATGATTGATTCCACGCCTTTGGTATGTATTACAGGGCAAGTTTTTGCGCATTTGTTAGGAACGGATGCTTTTCAAGAAACAGATATCGTAAACATAACTTCACCAGTTACCAAATGGAATTATCAAATTACGGATGCTTCTGAAATTCCAGCAGTTTTAGCAAAAGCATTTTATATTGCTAAAAGCGGAAGACCAGGACCGGTTTTAATTGATATTACAAAAAATGCCCAATTACAAATATTTGATTATAAAGGATATCAAAAATGTGAGTTTGTGAGAAGTTACAAACCACAACCCGATATCAGAATTTCATACATAGAACAAGCGGTTGAAATTATCAATCAAGCTGAAAAACCATTTGTAATTTTTGGTCAAGGAGTCATTTTAGGAAATGCAGAGAAAGAATTTTTGCAATTTATTGAAAAAGCAGGAATTCCATCAGCTTGGACCATTATGGGAATGAGTGCTATTCCAACCAACCATCCTTTAGCAGTGGGAATGTTAGGCATGCACGGAAATTATGCGCCTAATTTATTTACAAATGAGTGTGATGTTTTAATTGCAATCGGAATGCGCTTTGATGACCGAGTTACAGGGCGTTTGGATAAATACGCCAAGCAAGCTCAAATCATTCATTTGGATATAGACCCAGCCGAAATTGATAAAAATGTTATGGTTTCTATTCCTGTTTGGGGTAATTGTAAAGATACTTTGCCTTTATTAACGGAAAGAATTGAAGCTAAAACATATCAAGAATGGATTTCTAAATTTCACGATGCCATCAAAGTTGAAACTGAGAAATTAATTACTCCTGAGTTGTTTCCATCTGAAGGAGAAATTACAATGGGCGAAGTGATTCAATTGATTAACGAATTGACTAATGGAGAAGCTGTAATGGTAACCGATGTAGGTCAACACCAAATGATAACGTGTCGTTATTCGCACCAAAATAAAACAAGAAGTAACATCACAAGTGGCGGTTTAGGTACTATGGGATTTGCACTTCCTGCTGCGATTGGTGCAAAATATGGAGCACCAGAACGAACCGTAATCGCTGTAATGGGTGATGGTGGTGCGCAAATGAATATTCAAGAATTAGGAACCATTATGCAATTCAAACCGAATGTAAAAATTCTGATTTTGAACAACAGCTTTTTAGGAATGGTGCGTCAATGGCAAGAATTGTTTCACGAGAAAAGATATTCGTTTACCGATATTCAAAGTCCCGATTTTGTTCAAGTAGCTAAAGGATATGGAATTAAAGGAAATAAAGTGGCTTTGCGTGAAGAATTGAAAGCTGCTCTTCAAGAAATGTTATCACATCCCGAATCGTATTTATTAGAAGTAGCGGTTCGTATGGAAGACAACGTTTTTCCAATGGTACCACAAGGAAAAGGAGTTTCAGAAATTGTTTTGTGTAAAGAAGATATTTAAATCAAAAGGAGATGAAAAAAGAATTTACCTTAACCATATATACCGAAAATCATGTGGGATTAATTAATAAAATCGCCATCATGTTTTCAAGACGAAAAATCAGTTTAGAGAGTTTTAATACTTCGCCTAGTGAAGT
>JBILST010000188.1:0-4822 GCA_044371865.1 Flavobacterium sp. | reverse complement strand
AAGAGTAAAAATCACGACAAATAATAAAAATGTTCTAATCATATTTTATTTATTTTGATAGTTATACTTGGTAAGATATTATTTTCATTGAAAGGTTTAATCTTGGTACGTTTTTTTTTAAAATAGCACACAACTTGTTTATATGCTCAGTTTTTTGCTATTTTATTGAGCATAGCTAACTGTTTTTGGGTAGCTATGCTCAACTATTATTGCGTATTATTTTTTTATAAATCATCAAAAGGACTTTTAATTTGCTGAATGTTTTTAGTACTCACATGCGTGTAAATTTCAGTTGTTTTACTACTATTATGCCCTAATAATTCTTGTATGTATCTTAAATCTGTTCCACTTTCTAATAAGTGAGTAGCATAGCTATGACGTAGCCAATGCAATGTAACAGGTTTGTTTATTGTTACCAATTTAATACTTTTTTTCAATATTTCCTCTAAACTTCTTGCAGAATATTGTGTATTTTTTTATGTCCTTCAAAAAAATCCGCTTTTCAGCGGATTATCTTATGTTAATCGTTTTAATTTATTTTTATCTAACAGCGTAATCTTTTTACCCGTTAACTCAATATGATCTGATTTATTTAACTCGGATAACAATCGAATACAACTTTCGGTTGCGGTGCCAATCATTCCAGCTAATTCTTCTCTCGATAGTTGGATGTGCAATGAACCATCTTCGTTTTTACCAAAAGTTTCTTCTAAATACATTAAGGTTTCAGCTAAACGTTGGCGCACGGTTTTCTGCGCCATATTCACCATATGGTCATCGGCCCCTTTTAAATCTTCACAAATCGTTTTCATTACATTCATCGAAAACTGGTTGTTTTTTGTAAAAAACTGCATCACTTCACTTTTAGGAATAAAGCAAACTTCCATGTCTTCTAAAGCCACAGCACTTAAATTGGCAGGTTCATCACTAATCATTGAGCGTTGTCCTAATAATTCTCCTGGTTTTACTAGTTTTACGATTTGGTCTTTTCCATTGTTGCTTAACTTAGACAATTTGCAAACACCATCTTTTATACAGTAAATACCATTAGTTACTTCACCTTCTTCAAAAATGGGCTCTCCTTTTTTTATAGTATAAGATGTTTTGCATTCGGCCATGCGAAGCAATTCTTCTTTATTTAAGGCCTTTAATGAACTAAATTGCCTCACAATACATTGTTCGCATTTACTCATTTTAAGAAATGTTTAAAGTTTGATACAAATATAAACAAAGTATGACAATTATCATATTTTGTTTTGCTTCGAAGTAAGAAATTTGTGCTTAGGTAAAATGAGCAAATCTATGGACACAGAAAATTGTTTCCATTGTGGTAATGAAATAATAAAAAAAGACGAAATTCTATTTGACGATAAAAAGTTTTGTTGCAATGGTTGTAAAACTGTGTACGAAATTTTTAGTCAGAACGATTTAACGTGTTATTATGATTTTCAGGCAGCACCCGGCGCCACACCACAAGACATTCAGGGCAAATATGACTTTTTAGACAATGAAGAGATTGTTATTAAATTATTGGAATTCCAAGAGCGTTCAACACATATTGTTTCACTCTACATTCCTCATATACACTGTAGTTCGTGTATTTGGATTCTGGAAAATCTACAAAGACTTCAACCAGGAATAAACGCTTCTCAAGTTAATTTTGGAGAGAAGAAAGTCCGAGTTACGTTTAATCCTGAACAAACTTCCTTAAAAGATATTGTTTATCTATTGAGTTCAATAGGTTATGAGCCGTATATCAGTTTGGAAAATTTTGATGAAGGCAAGAAAAAAATCGACCGAAGTTTAATCTATAAAATAGGAGTAGCCTTTTTCTGTTTCGGAAATATCATGCTGCTTTCGTTTCCCGAATATTTTGAAGTGGAAGAATTTTGGATTAATCAATACCGTGGATTTTTCCGTTGGTTGATTTTCGGATTATCGCTCCCTACTTTTATTTATTCCGCTTCTAGTTATTATGTTTCCGCTTGGAAAAGTATTAAATCGGGCATGCTTAATATTGATATTCCAATTGCTTTGGGAATTGTAGTCATGTTTGTAAGAAGTACCGTTGATATTATTTTCGATTATGGTCAAGGCTTTTTCGATAGTATGGCGGGATTGATTTTCTTTATGCTTTTAGGGAAGTTATTCCAAAAGAAAACATACGATTTCCTTTCATTTGAGCGCGATTATAAATCATATTTTCCAATTGCTATTACTAAGATATTACCAAATGGAGAAGAAGAATCGGTTCAAGTTTATGACATTGAGAAAGGTGACAGACTTTTAATTCGAAACCAAGAGTTAATTCCGGTAGATGGGATTTTAATTTCCGAAAAAGCGTCTATCGATTATAGTTTTGTGACGGGTGAAGCAGTTCCTATTGAGAAAAAATCAGGCGATAAAGTATTCGCTGGTGGAAAACAAATGGGAAAAGTCATTGAAATGGAAGTGTTATTTTCAGTTTCAAATAGTTATTTGACACAATTATGGAGCAACGATGTTTTCCAAAAACGAGTAGAACAACAACACAAAAATATTACCGATAGAATTAGTCGCTATTTTACGCCAGCATTATTGGGCTTATCAATAGTTTCCTTTATTTATTGGTTTTTTATCGATGTTACTACTGCTTTTAATGTTTTCACGGCTATTTTAATTGTGGCTTGTCCGTGTGCGTTGGCATTAACGGCTCCGTTTACATTAGGAAACGTATTGCGAATTTTAGGCAACCGAAAATTGTACTTAAAAAATGCGTTGGTAGTCGAACAATTAGCCAAAGTAGATACAATTGTTTTCGATAAAACAGGAACGATTACGACCAATAAAAAAACCGCCATTACTTACGAAGGAACCGAATTAAGTACTGCCGAATTAAAATTATTGAAAAACGTTTTACGAGGTTCAAATCATCCCTTAAGTAGAAGATTATATGAGTTTATTCCAAATCAAGAAAAATTAGATACAACAAGTTTCGAAGAAATCATTGGTAAAGGAATTTTTGCCGAAATCGAAGGAAATAACGTAAAATTAGGTTCTTCACAATTTTTAAAAACCATGACCGAAAACACGCACAAGAAAACCAAAGTGCATGTTGAAATCAATGGTATTTACAAAGGAAGCTACGTGTTCAATAACCAATACAGAAAAGGTTTAGAACAGTTGTTTGAAGGTTTGGCGAAACAGTACAATTTGGTGGTTTTATCAGGCGATAATGATGGCGAACGCAGCATATTAGAAAAAATGTTGCCAGCAAAAACAACATTAGTTTTCAATCAAAAACCAGAGCAAAAGCTCGAATTCATAGAACAATTACAAAAAGAAGGTAAAAACGTTATGATGGTAGGCGATGGCTTAAACGATGCTGGCGCTTTAGCACAAAGTAATTTAGGATTGTCTATTTCAGAAAACGTAAATGTGTTTTCACCTGCATGTGATGGCATTTTAGATGCTTCACAGTTTGATAAAATTGCTTTTTTCATGCGCTATTCTAAAAACGCAATGAAAACGATATATATGAGTTTTGGATTGTCATTACTCTATAATGTAGTGGGATTAAGTTATGCAGTGACCGGTAAATTAGATCCAATTGTGGCGGCTATTATTATGCCATTGAGTACGATAACTATAGTAAGTTTTGTAACTATTATGACAAATTTTTACGCTCGTAGTCATGAAAATAATAAATTTTAAGAAAATTTTAATACATGATAAAAGTCATGTTTTATAAAAAGGAGTACAAGTAACTTTGTTAACACAATTTAAGGTATGAGTGTCATTTATATATTAATCACGATCAGTATAGTAGTTGCTATTGCTTTTTTAATTGCTTTTATTAAAGCAGTTAAAAGTGGCCAATATGATGATGACTACACACCATCAGTCAGAATGTTATTTGACGATGAAATTGTAAAAGAGAATCCAAACAAATTAATACAAACAGAAAAACAAAAATCAATCTAATTTATGGAGAAGCAACAATTTTATTACGACAACAAAATTGTAAGGAATTTCATCTACGCTAGTATCGTATTCGGGGTAGTGGGGATGTTAGTAGGGCTTATTTTAGCTTTCCTATTTTTGTTTCCAAACTTAACAAGCGGCATTTCGTTTTTAAGTTTTGGGCGCTTAAGACCTTTACACACCAATGCGGTCATTTTTGCCTTCGTTGGGAATGCAATGTTTGCAGGAGTTTATTACTCAATGCAACGTTTGTTAAAGACTAGAATGTTTAGTGACTTTTTAAGTAAAGTTCACTTTTGGGGATGGCAATTAATTATTGTTGCTGCAGCAGTATCTTTGCCATTAGGGTATTCAACTTCAAAAGAATATGCAGAGTTAGAATGGCCTATTGATATTGCAATTGCTCTAATTTGGGTGGTTTTTGGTATCAATATGATTGGAACCATTATTAAAAGAAGAGAACGTCATATTTATGTAGCTATTTGGTTCTACATTGCTACGTTTGTAACGGTTGCGGTTCTTCATATCTTTAATAGTTTAGAGTTACCAGTTTCGGCTATGAAATCGTATTCAGTTTATGCGGGTGTTCAAGATGCTTTGGTACAATGGTGGTATGGACACAATGCAGTAGCATTTTTCTTAACTACGCCATTTTTAGGTATGATGTATTATTTTGTTCCTAAAGTAGCGAATCGTCCTGTTTATTCTTATAGATTATCAATTATTCACTTTTGGTCGTTAATCTTTATTTACATTTGGGCTGGACCTCACCACTTATTATACACCGCTTTACCAGATTGGGCTCAAAATTTAGGAGTTGTATTCTCAGTAATGTTAATTGCACCATCTTGGGGAGGTA
>JBILST010000187.1:0-4831 GCA_044371865.1 Flavobacterium sp. | reverse complement strand
TTATAAGTAATGGTAAATGGAAGATTAATTTCGCAACCCGTAGAAGAATTAATATTATATAAATAGAACGTTTCCGTGTAATCAAATACATCCGAAGCAGAAACTAAGACTCCAGTTCCCGAAGGGCCTCCTGTTTCAGTATAAACAGCTCCATTAACTGGCGCCGGAATTGAATATGGCAAACATTTAGTTTCACTTAGAACTCCATCAACCAGCGGAAACGGATTTAAAGTTATAGTAAAACTAGACTCATTAAAGCAACCATTTACATCCAAACCATTATAAATATAATAGGTTCCAGGTGCTAAACGGGTTCCTGTTAAATCAATAATATCTCCTGGATTCAATTGAGTTTGACCTATAACTGTTGGTCCGCCAGATAATGTATAATAAGTTCCATTCGTAAGAACCGGCAAAACAAACTCGCCACAATAAACATCACTCGTTATTGAATCTACAAGTGGTAACGGATGAATTGTAATATTGTAATTCAAATTAGAAGTACAATTAGGCAACGTTGTTGTGTTGGTATAATAATAAACTACTTGCGAAGATGTAATATTCAAATCTGTAATTGGAGTGCCCCCACCATTTGGTGCAGTAAAATAACCTCCAAAAGGAACCGCTGGCAACGAATAAACGCCACAACCTGAAACCGATGTAAATACTGTTGTATCTACTAAGTCTACTTGAAATGGATTTTCTAGCGAACAATTACCCGGAATTCCAGCACTGGTAGTATGAGCTAACTGGTTGTAAACATAGTAAGTTCCTGGAAAATTGGGACCATTGACACTTATAACATCTCCTGCAAATAATGGAACTCCCGTCCCACCCGATTGTGAGAAATAATTTCCATTTACCAAAGCAGGTAAAACATAACTATCACAAGTAACAACATCCGCAGGATCATCAATTAATGGTAATGGATGTATAAAAAAGATAAATTGTTCATCTCTACAAAACAAACCATTAACTTCAGCATAATAATACAATGTTTCTGTAAAACTAGCCGCAGAAGTATTTACATATTCAGTCCCTGCAGGCACAACAACTCCAGTACCCATAGGTCCACCCGGTTGTGTATAAAAATTCCCTATATTAAATGGTGACGAAGGCACTCTAAATGTTCCACAATGATCTAAATTAGGCTCATATTCATCTATAAAATAAGCGTTAAAGGAACTTTCGTTTGTACATCCATTTGCATCTGGACCTGCAAAAATATAGTACGTTCCGCTTAAATCAATAATATCACCGGCGTTTAATTGCACTTGTCCAGGAGTTGTTGGTCCTCCCGGTAAAACATAATATGTTCCATTAACAATAGCCGGCAAAGTAAATTGACTACACTCTAAAGGATCTGGAATATCATCAACTATTGGCAACGGATTAACTGTAATTGTTACAGAAGTAACAGCAAAACAATTAGGATTTGAAACATCTTGCATACGAATACCAACAATCATTGAAGTAGTTCCGATAGGAATTGAAACTGACGTTATTGGATTAGTTCCAGTAGTAGCTTCGGCGATTGAATTATAATATGTGATACTATAATTAGTAGCAGATTGTCCATTTAGAACTTCACTATTTGTTGAAGCTACAAATGCATAGTTTGTAGTTAATTGACCCTCACAAACTGAAATTGGAGTAGACTGTGTTGCTATCACAGGACTCGTTACTACTAAATCAAATGAATACACCGCATCACAAAAATTATTTGTAATAGTGTTAAATATTTTAACGTAGATAGTTTGACTTCCAGGACTTGGAAAAGTAGTTAATGTTCCATTTGGAATTGGATTATTCGCTGTAATATCAGCAGGAGATTCATAATAAAACACATCATAAATCGTTGAATCTATCCCTAAAGCAACTTCATCGTTAGTAGTCAAATTGAAATTATAAGAAGCTGCACCAGTATTACAAGTCAGTAAATCTTGAGGATTATTCACTAATAAGTCTGTAAAAACAATAGTATCTGTAATCAAACAAGTTCCCTTAACAGCTTCAACTGAATACGTACCTGCATGAGTTACCGTATAAGTAGAATTTGTTTCACCAGGGATTGGACTGCCATTTTCGAACCAAGTATATGTAAATGTATTGTCTAAACTTGTATTTAATTGAACCGTATCCCCAGTACAAATAATTTGGTCTGAGCCCAAATCCAATGTAGTTGTAAAACTTCCTGCTGCAATAAAAACAGCAGAATCAAAACCTGAATTTGCATAATCACCAATTGCTAATCGAATTCTATATGGTGTATTTGGCACAACTGTAGAAGATGCATTGATAACCACAGTTTGTCCACGCATATTTAATGCCGAAGCAGGATTACCAACATTATATGTTCCGAAAAAGCTAGGATTTATAGAAGCACAATTATTATTTGGACTTGAAGGATCGTTATTACTACTATTTCTAATTGTAGTAACAGTAACAGGAGTGCTTGACCCTGGAATAACAGCTAAATTATTTGAAACACCCGAGGACAAATCAGTTAATACAAAGGCAAAAACATCACTAAATTCACATTGATAAAAACCGTATTCGTTTGAAGCAAATAAGAAATTAAAACTAAAACTATTTGAAAGTGGAATAAAGTCAAACTCTAAAAACTCTGCATTAACAATTGGGCTTGAACCACCGTTATTATTACTCAAATTTTGTAAAAAAGCATCTCCAGAATTGGTTACAGAACTACTCAAATTAAGACCAGTATAAGGACCTTGTGTAAAAGTTGCCACTCCATTTCTAATAATTATTCCTTCCGAAATAGGAAAAGACGAACCGTTCTGATTGAAATAAGCCACTGCTTGCGTAGATGAAACTGAAATATTAGAAACTTCAACACATGAATTTCCCAGTAACAAATCAACTAACTGAGCGGGTGAATTTGTAGTATTATCAACTGTTATAGCTTGTGAAAACAAACAATTTGAATATATAAAGGCGAATATTAGTAGTAGGTATTTCAAGATTCGATTGGGTTATAAATCATTGATATAAATGTAATAAAAAAAGATAAAAACAGAATATATTTAATTAAAAAAGTTTGAACATAATAAAATATTCAAACTTTTTTACAATTTATTAACTATTTATTAATCGTTCAGTTTCAAAACCGCCATAAAGGCTTCTTGAGGAATTTCTACGTTTCCAACCTGACGCATACGTTTTTTACCTTTTTTCTGTTTTTCCAATAATTTACGTTTACGCGAAATATCGCCACCATAACATTTTGCAGTTACGTCTTTACGTAAGGCTTTAATAGTTTCACGAGCAATTACTTTTGCACCAATGGCTGCTTGAATTGGAATATCAAACTGTTGTCTTGGGATTAATTCTTTTAATTTCTCACACATTTTTTTACCAATATGATAGGCATTACTTTCGTGAATTAACGCCGAAAGAGCATCAACTGGCTGTGCATTTAGCAAGACATCTAAACGAACTAATTTTGATTCGCGCATTCCTATTGGGTGATAATCAAAAGAAGCATATCCTTTAGAAACTGTTTTTAAACGATCATAAAAATCAAACACAATTTCCGCTAACGGCATATCAAAATTTAATTCTACACGTTCTGTTGTTAAATACGTTTGATTGGTAATTAGACCACGTTTTTCAATACACAAACTCATAACATTTCCAACAAAATCGGATTTTGTGATGATAGTTGCTTTGATATATGGTTCTTCTACTCTATCTAACTTTGATGGCTCAGGTAAATCAGAAGGATTATTTACAATTAAAATAGTATCCGGTTCTTTTTTAGTGTACGCGTGATACGAAACGTTAGGAACAGTAGTAATTACGGTCATATCAAACTCACGTTCTAAACGCTCTTGGATAATTTCCATGTGCAACATTCCTAAGAATCCACATCGGAAACCAAATCCTAATGCCGCCGAACTCTCCGCAGCAAACACTAAAGAAGCATCATTTAGCTGAAGTTTTTCCATTGAAGCGCGTAAATCTTCATAATCTTCTGTATCAACAGGGTAGATTCCAGCAAATACCATTGGTTTTACATCTTCAAAACCAGTAATCATATTAGTAGTTGGCGTTTTTGCATCTGTAATAGTATCCCCTACTTTTACCTCTTTTGCTTCTTTTATTCCAGAAACTAAATACCCAACATCTCCTGTAGAAATAACACTTTTCGGCACTTGATTTAATTTCAACGTACCCACTTCATCTGCAAAATATTCATTACCAGTAGCCATGAATTTAATCTTTTGCCCTTTTCTAATTTCTCCATTAATAACCCGGAAAATAACTTCTATCCCTCTAAACGGATTATAATGTGAATCAAAAATCAAAGCTTGTAATGGCTCATCTTTATCACCTTTAGGAGCAGGAATTTTTTCAATAATAGCTGCTAAAATATTTTCAACTCCAAAACCTGTTTTCCCAGAAGCATGAATAATATCTTCTAACTTACACCCAAGTAAATCAATAATATCATCGCTAACTTCTTCTGGATTTGCGCTAGGTAAATCAACTTTATTTAAAACAGGAATAATTTCCAAGTCATTTTCTAAAGCCAAATACAAATTAGAAATCGTTTGTGCCTGTATACTCTGAGCCGCATCAACAATTAACAAAGCCCCTTCACAAGCAGCAATTGAACGCGAAACTTCGTAAGAAAAATCTACGTGACCTGGAGTGTCAATTAGGTTTAAAATATAATCTTCCCCTTTATAAGTATACTCCATTTGGATTGCGTGACTTTTAATGGTAATACCACGTTCACGTTCCAAATCCATATTATCTAGTAATTGTGCTTTTTCTTCACGAGCTGTAACCGTTTGCGTGGCTC
>JBILST010000045.1:0-12407 GCA_044371865.1 Flavobacterium sp. | reverse complement strand
TTTCAACTGCGTCAAAAGGCGCTTGACCACCCGGAAGTGTCATGTTTGATAACCAATCGAAAACCGAAAGTTTGTTGCAGCTATCGGTGCCGCAAGACCCATTATTATTACACCCTTTTGGTGCACCGCCATCAGCGGTTGAACAACTTGTACATGCCATAATTTAAATATATAGTGATTGTCCATAAACGGACTACGTTTCAAAACGTTTTTGAGCGTAAAGATATTGATTTTTTATGGAAACTTTCAAATTCAATCTTTTGAAGTTTTACAAAAACAAAAAACCTATCTCATAGTAAAACGAAATAGGTCTTTTTATAGTATTGTAAATCAAAAATTTATGTTTCTTTCACAGTAATAATATGAACCGGACAAGCCTTTACTGCCAGTTCACAATTTTCAACAATGGTATGGTCTGCCGATTTTAAAGTGTGAAAACCTTTGGCATCAACCGATTTTATTAAAACCGATTTTCCATCTTTTTTTGACATTTGAAATTGTGCTGGTGCCATTTCTACACAATAATTACAGCCAATACATTTGTCTCTTTGAAGCGTTACAACGACCATTAGTTTTCTACAATTTTATACATTTTGTCTGATAAACGAATACGGAACGGCACTTTCAAAGTACAACTATCGCCTTTGGTAGCTTTTTCAGAAGTGGCATCATTTACAAAAAAATCTTCTAGAATCATTTCTTGTGCACCAGTTGATGGACCTGTGATTAAAATTTTATCGCCTTTTTTGATATCATAGGCTTCAATTTTGAATTCGGCTATGCTTGATTTTGGAAAATAATGCATTCCTTTTCCAACGTATACTTTTTTCTGAGTAGCATTAGAACCTGGATTATCTGACCATTCGCCTAACTTTTGCCCCAAATAATACCCACTCCAAAAACCACGATTGTAAACCGTTGCCAAAGCTTCCATCCAAGTGTTAATTTTTTCTTTGGTAAAAGTTTCTTCATAGTAAGAATCGATAGCTTCACGATAGGTTTTGATAACGGTTGCTACATAATCTGCAGCACGTCCGCGACCTTCAATTTTCAAAACTTTTATTCCAGAATCGATGACTTGGTCTAGAAAATCTAAGGTGCATAAATCTTTGGGCGACATTAAATATTCGTTGTCAACTTCTATTTCAAAACCAGATTCTTGGTCAATAACGGTATATTTTTTACGACAATTTTGTTTGCAAGCACCTCGATTTGCTGACGAATTATATGAATGTAAACTCAAATAACATTTTCCTGAAACCGCCATACACAAAGCACCATGACCAAAGATTTCGATTTCTACCAAATTGCCACTCGGACCTTTGATTTGCTCTTTTTCAATGTCATCGGTGATTTTTTTCACTTGACGCAAACTCAATTCTCTTGACAATACTATTGTGTCAGCAAACATCGCATAAAATTTTACCGTTTCAATATTGGTAACATTTAATTGAGTAGAAATATGTACCTCAATTCCGATGGTTCTAGCCGTCATAATAACCGCTTGATCGGATGCAATTACAGCCGTAATTCCAGCTTCTTTAGCTTTAGTCAACAATGTTTTTACAATCGACAAATCGTGATCGTAAATAATCGTATTCAAAGTTAGATACGTTCTAACGTTTTTTTCGTTGCAACGACGCGCAATTTCAGGTAAATCATCCAAAACGAAATTTACTGTAGCACGTGCACGCATATTTAATTGTTCGACACCAAAATAAATCGAATCGCAACCATTATCTAAAGCGGCTTGCATGGATTCGAAATTTCCTGCAGGCGCCATTAATTCTATTCTTCCTGAAGTTGTCATTAGCTGATAATTTTAAATAATTTATCAGATAATCTTACTCGGAATGGCACTTCGAAAGTTACTTTATCGCCTGATTTTGCATGAGTATTTTCAGTTCCGTTTACCAACATTTTCTCTAAAACTAATTCTTGGTTTCCAGTTGTTGGTCCAGAAATTAAAATTCTATCACCTAGATTTAATTCTTGATTTTCTATGACGAAAAGGCCTACTTGTGCTTTCACATAATAATGTTCGGCTTTACCAAGCAATACTTTTTTTACTTTTATTTTTTGACGAATGTCTTTCGTTTTTTCGGCTACAGCCAAAGGTTTATCGGACAATTCGCCTGAATGTTTGAATTTCAAATTCTCTGATTTTCCTTTTCGGAAGACTTTATTTCCAACTTGTACTCCTCTTCGAAGTTTAACTTGTTCGGCTAATGGCAAATGGGTGATTTCTAAACATTCGGTAGAACAACAATTTTCCATTGCTGATTTACATTCATCACATTGAATGAACAATAAGTGACAACCATCGTTTAAACAATTGGTGTGATTATCGCAAGGTTTTCCACATTGATGGCATTGCGAAACGATATCGTCGGTAATTCTTTCACCTAATCGGTGGTCGAAAACAAAATTCTTTCCAATGAATTTACTTTCTAAACCTTCCTCTTTAAGTTGCTTTGCATAATTGATAATTCCGCCTTCTAATTGGAATACATTTTTGAAACCTTGATGTTTGAAATAGGCTGAAGCTTTCTCGCAACGAATTCCTCCGGTGCAATACATCACTAAATTTTTATCTTCTTTGAAATTTTTTAATTGTTCGTTGATGATTGGTAAACTTTCTCTAAATGTTTCCACATCTGGAGTAATCGCACCTTTAAAATGACCGATTTCACTTTCGTAATGATTTCTAAAATCGACTACAATTGTATTTGGATCTTCTAATATTTGATTGAATTCTTTTGCTTTTAAATGAACTCCGATATTGGTTACATCAAAAGTTTCGTCGTTTAATCCGTCCGCTACAATTTTATCACGAACTTTTACAGTTAGTTTTAAAAACGAATGGTCATCGTGTTCCACGGCTACATTCAAACGAATTCCTCTCATGAAATCATACGCTTCTAAAGTTTCACGAAAAGCTTCAAAGTTTTCAGCAGGAACACTCATTTGAGCATTGATTCCTTCTTTGGCTACATAAGTACGCCCAAGAGCATCGAGTTTGTTCCATTCGATAAATAAATCGTCGCGAAATTTTTTGGGATCTTCAATTTTGGCATACGCATAGAAAGATAATGTAAGACGTTGTTTTCCGGCTTCATCAATTAGTTGAGCTCTTTCTTCTGCGCTTAAGGTGTTATACAGTTGCATGCTATAAACGTTTTAAGATTAGAAAATATGAGACGCGATAAATCGCATCTGTACAAAATGGAATTCTAAATGGAAGAATTCGGGTGCAAAGGTAATAAAATTGGTTAAAAATCAAATCTTTAAATGAATTGGAAAACATATCAACAATTTTTGGAGCAATTGAAAAAAACTGTATTTTTACAAAAAAAAGAATTGTAATCAATTTAAAGCCAAATATTATGAGTTCAGACAAAGAAGCCAAATTAAAAGCCTTACAACTAACATTAGACAAACTTGATAAAACGTACGGAAAAGGAACCGTAATGAAACTAGGTGATAGCGCTGTTGAAGAAATAGAAGCTATTCCGTCAGGTTCATTAGGGATTGACTTAGCCCTTGGTGTAAATGGTTACCCAAGAGGAAGAGTTATTGAAATCTACGGACCAGAATCGTCAGGTAAAACTACATTAACATTACACGCCATTGCTGAAGCTCAAAAAGCAGGAGGAATTGCTGCATTTATTGATGCAGAACACGCTTTTGACCGTTTTTATGCAGAAAAATTAGGAATCGATATCGATAACTTAATTATTTCACAACCAGATAATGGGGAACAAGCCTTAGAAATTGCAGAAAGTTTAATTCGTTCGGGAGCGGTTGATATTGTTGTTATTGACTCGGTTGCTGCATTGACACCAAAAAGTGAAATTGAAGGCGATATGGGTGATTCTAAAATGGGATTACACGCACGTTTGATGTCGCAAGCATTGAGAAAATTAACGGGAACGATTCACAAAACAAACTGTACCGTATTTTTTATTAACCAGTTACGTGATAAAATTGGGGTTATGTTTGGAAGTCCAGAAACTACAACTGGAGGAAATGCATTAAAGTTCTATGCTTCAGTTCGTATTGATATCCGTAAATCGACTCAAATTAAAGATGGCGATAATGTTTTAGGAAACAGAACCAAAGTTAAAATCGTTAAAAACAAAGTCGCACCACCTTTTAGAACTGCAGAATTTGATATTATGTATGGTGAAGGAATTTCAAAAGTAGGTGAAGTTTTAGACTTAGCGGTAGAGTTTGAAATCATTAAAAAAAGTGGTTCTTGGTTTAGCTACGGAGAAACTAAATTGGGTCAAGGTAGAGATGCTGTAAAAGCATTAATCAAAGACAACCCAGAATTAATGGATGAATTAGAACAAAAAATTAAAGATCTCATCAAAGAAAATAACGCTTAAAAATTAAATCACGCCTTGAGCGTGATTTTTTTTGTAAATTGACGCAACCTTTTTAAAAAAAATTAATCTATTATATATAATAAACCATTACAAATGAAAAAAATATTTTTAATACTTAGCTTATTATTTGTTTTAAGCTCATGTGAAGTTGATCAAGAAAGTATTTCAATTGTTACTTTGCCAGTTGAATCTGTTGTTATACCAACAGAGTTTGAACTTGGAGGAACTTATCCAATAATTATGCGTTATTACAGACCTTCAAGTTGTCATGCTCCTTATGGAATTTACTATGAGAAAGACTTAAACATTAGAACTTGTGCTGTTAATAATATCTTACGAGAAGGGGGAAGCTGTAATCAATTAAATGAATATTTAGTTGAAGAAACTTTCAATTTTACAGTTACCAACACTGGAAACTATGTTTTTAAATTTTGGACTGGTGTAGACTCTGAAGGTAATAATACTTTCTTAGAATATGATATACCTGTAAATTAATAAGTAAAAAATTGATTGTAGAGCAACTTATACATGAATGTAGTAACAACAATACTAAAGCACAAGAACAAGTTTATCGCTTATTAGCGCCAAAGTTGTTTTCTGTGTGTTTGAAGTATTCGCGCAATTATGAAGAAGCTCAAGATAATTTACAAGAAAGTTTTTTAATCATATTTGATAAAATAAACCAATATAAGAACTCAGGTTCATTTGAAGGTTGGGCAAAACGAATAGTAATTAATTATGTTTTACAACAATATAGAAAACAAAATGTTTTTGAAATTGTTTCAGAGAAAATTCCGGCTGAAGAGGAACTAGAAATTGATGATGATTCTATTAGTCTTGAATTTTTAACAAAAATAATACAAGAGTTACCCGATAGGTATCGACTAGTTTTTAACTTATATGTTTTAGATGGATATTCTCACAAGGAAATTGCCGAAATGTTAGAAATAAATATTGGGACATCTAAATCAAATTTAGCCAGAGCAAAAGCTATTTTGAAAACTAAAATTGATGTGAATAGTAGTTTTGATGTGAAAAAAAGTAAATGAAAGAAAATAAAAATATAGAACGCTTATTTCAGGAAAAATTTAAAGATTTTGAGGCTTTACCGCCTGAAGATTCTTGGGATTTTATTGCTAATCGTTTACATAAAAAGAAGAAGAAAAGAATAATCCCGATTTGGTTTCAACTTTCAGGAGTTGCAGCCTCTATACTATTAATTGGAGGATTAATTTGGAATTTTACAACTCAAAATGAAACGGAACAATTGCCCGTTTTTGAGAATACTATTGTAAATGGTAAAGAAACAAATAATAACGAAATAAATTCAAAAACTGAATTTACAACAGATGAGTCTTTAGTTTATGACACAAAATTAAACAACAATAATAGTAATAAAAATTCTTTAGATTCAGATCAACTAAACAATAACAAATCGAAAATATACAAAGAGAATCTTTTGAACAAACAGAATAAAATTAATTCCGGAAAAACAAATACGATCATTACGTACAATGAATTAGAAAAAAATACAGATTCAAATTATAAAAGAAAAAAGAAATCAAATAACAATCTCAAACAACAACGTTTTGCTAAAGAAAATTCAGAAATAGTAGTAGTTTCTAATGGCAAAAAATCAACAACTAAAAGAAAGGCAAAATACAAGTCAAATAAAAGTAATGTTGGTTTTGAAAATGAAATTTCAACTGATTTAATTGTTGCTGATAAATCATCGAAAGAACAACAAATTATGAAAAACGATATTGATGCGTTTTTTGAACAATCAACAACAAACAAAACATTTGTCACTAATAATGATTCTATAAGCAGCGAAACAAACAATACTAATGTGCTTGCTTCTACTGAAATCATTGGTAAAGATAGTACTCTAATAGCCGAAGTTTTAAAAGAAACTAATCCGTTAGAGGAATTGCTTAAAGAAAAAGAGGCTGGGAAAAATGAAGATGAAAAAGAAGAAAAAAGAAGTAAATGGGCGATTAGCACTAACGCGTCGCCTGTTTATTTTAATTCTTTAGCAGAAGGCTCTTCTATCGATGAACAATTTAATTCAAACAGTAA
The DNA here is from genome assembly GCA_044371865.1 of Flavobacterium sp. GTDB lineage: Bacteria > Bacteroidota > Bacteroidia > Flavobacteriales > Flavobacteriaceae > Flavobacterium. Next base: position 5,937 of record JBILST010000045.1, on the reverse strand, counting down.
AAACTACTCAACAACTTTAAGTATTGGGTTAGCTGGAAGCTATGCAATAAATAATAAGTTAAGCTTAAAAACTGGCGTAAACAGCATCAATCTTAGCTACAATACAAATGATGTTCTTTTTGAATCTAGAATGAGAGAAGTAGATAATAATATTCCCGCAATCTCAAGAAATGCAAATGCTTCTAATATGATTTTTAGTTCTAAAAACAGTACTGTAAATGAATTGTCAGCAGATGTAGAAAATATAATCATAGAAAACAATGTAGGGGCTTTAAAACAAAACATCTCCTATATTGAAGTACCACTAGAGCTTAGTTACAAATTAATTGATAACAAATTTGGAGTAGAAATAATTGGTGGAATGAGTACTTTATTCCTGAATCAAAATAACATTTCTTTGATGGCTAATGGGCTTGAAATGGAAGTTGGAAGAGCAAATAATTTAAACAATATACATTTTAGTAGTAATGTCGGTTTGGGTTTTAAATACTCGTTCTGGAAAAGCTTTAATGCTAATTTCCAACCTATGTTTAAATACCAAATCAATACCTTTAATCAGAATTCTAGTAATTTCAAACCTTATTTCATTGGTTTATATTCTGGAATTAGTTTTAGTTTTTAAGCTTGCGAAAAGTAAGTTTAAAATTTTTAGTTAAGTTGTTTCGTTTCTAGTTAAAACGAAACTGAGAAAGTCCAAATTCGTTTGGACTTTTTTATTTTAAATCGTTTTCCAATGGTTCTAAAATTAATTGACGTACTTGCTGCTTTAGATCATTTTTATCTTCTAATGTTTTACCTTTCGTTTCAATTATCGGATAAATTTTAGCTCGCATTTTACCTGGACTTCCGCTAAAAAAAGTATAAGAGAAGCGCTTTTTATTATCGAAAAAAACCATTGGAACTATTGGTAAGCCGTGTTCAATTGCAATTCTGAAAGCACCGTCTTTAAATTCGTCTAACACAATATGTTCTTCAGGGACACCGCCTTCTGGAAAAATACAAATGCTCAACCCTTGCTGAATTCTTTTTTGAGCGCGTTCAAAAACAGCATATCTGCTTTTACTGCTGCTTCTATCTACCAAAATACAAACGCGTTTATAAATAAATCCAAAAATCGGAATATTTGCTAATTCTTTTTTTCCAACAAAAACAAATGGATGATTTTTAACTGCAATTAACATCAACATAATATCAGTCATCGAAGTATGATTGGCTACCAACATATAACTTTTTCCTTTCTCAAAAACCTCATCGCCTTCGATAGAATAATTAAATCCCATTCCAATTAATATAATCTTAGACCATAACCTCGCAATTTTAAAAAACAAAGGATAGGTTTTTTCGCTTAATATGGTAGCAAAAATAAAGGGAAACAAAACAATAATTGGCACTAAAACCAAGATGTAAAACCAAATTCGATATAATAATGTAAGTGGATATTTCAAAAAATTCATTTAGCTAGTTTATTTGTTTTCCAAAAGTAATCATTTTAATAAAACCCATCTCTTTTTACTTTTCTGTTTTTACTTTACATTTGCATTTCTAAATAACAACATAGCAACGCTTAGCGTTAAAACAAAAACAATGGCAAAAATTTTAACCGGAGTTCAAAGTACAGGAACGCCACACTTAGGAAATTTATTAGGAGCAATTTTACCTGCTATTCAAATGGCAAACAATCCTGATAACGAGTCTTTTCTTTTTATTGCCGATTTGCATTCGATTACGCAAATCAAAAATGGAGCAGAATTAAGACAAAACACCTACAGTACGGCTGCGGCTTGGCTAGCTTGTGGTTTAGATACAAATAAAATTGTTTTTTATCGCCAATCCGATGTGCCTCAAACGGCTGAGCTTTCTTGGTATTTGAGTTGTTTTTTTCCGTTCCAACGTTTAACCTTAGCCCATTCTTTCAAAGATAAAGCGGATAGATTAGAAGATGTTAATGCCGGATTATTTACCTATCCAATGTTAATGGCAGCCGATATTTTATTGTATGATGCCAATATTGTTCCCGTTGGAAAAGACCAAATGCAACACATTGAAATTACAAGAGATGTGGCCTCAAGATTTAATCATCAAATGGGCGAAACCTTTGTATTACCCGAAGGAAAAACTTCTGAAGATACCATGTTAATTCCTGGTACTGATGGACAAAAAATGAGTAAATCGAGAAATAATTTCATTAATATTTTTGTGGACGATAAAACGCTTCGCAAACAAATTATGGGAATTCAAACCGATAGTACGCCGCTTGAAGAACCAAAAAACCCAGACACTTGTAATTGTTTTGCATTGTACAAATTGTTAGCAACACCCGAACAAACGGAAATAATGAAAGCCAATTATTTAGCTGGAAATTACGGCTATGGTCACGCGAAACAAGCCTTGTTTGAATTAATCGTAGAGAAATTCAAAACTGAAAGAGAAAAATACAATTACTACATCAACAACCTAGAAGAAGTTGATAGATTATTACTTGAAGGTGCCACAAAAGCAGGGGAAGTAGCGAATGGCGTTTTGAAAAGAGTGAGAGAGAAGTTGGGGTATTAATTTTAAAAATTTATTATTATGCCTATTAATATTGATGCGTTAGATGTTTTTACTTTAATTATTAGTATAATAGCTTTACTTGCAACTATTAGAAAAAAAGATTATGGAACTTTTTATTTCATCTCAAAGAAAGAAAAGCAAGATAACACTTGGATTAAAGTTATTAAATCAGATTTATATGATTTGAAAATTACATTTGAACCCTATAAAAACATGCAATTAAGAATTACCATGTATAATCCTGAGGATAATTCTGAGTCTTTACTTGATTTTATAAAAGAGGTACAACCTATATTTGAATTGGGGTTTTTAAAAGAGAATTGTACTCTTAAATTAAATAGTTGCAATTGTTCAATAATACATATCGAATACAGAGACAAGTACAATAATTTATACCGCCAGTCTTTAACAAAAAATAAAATATCTAAAAGAACTCATATTAATTTTTGGAATTTAACATTTGTTGGCTCTTAAACAAAAACTAAGCCGAATTCCTACTCGCATTAATATTTCCAAACAACGAGCGCGTTACTATTTTTTCATACACTGCAATTAATTTTTCGTCAGGCGTTGGACTTTCTCGTAAGGCTTTTATGCGCAACAAGGCATATTGCTGAATTGTTAATAAGGGCACCACCATTTTTTCACGCATTTCTATGGAAGCTTTTCCGTCGGGATAGTTTTCCATTAATTCTTTGAAACCTGAAATTTTCAACAACAAACGTTTGGTTTCTAAATATTCATCGTGAATTATGGTCCAAAAAGCGCCAAATTCTACATCGTTTTTCATGTAAGCCGTTAGTGGAAAAAACGATTTACTCAACGCCATCATACTGTTTTCTAGCAACGTTCTGAAAAATAATGAATGTTGGTATAAGTCACTTACTTCATGCCAACGGTTTTGTTCTTCAAAGTATTTTAAAGCAGTTCCCACACCAAAAAAACCAGGCACATTTTGCTTCAACTGACTCCAAGAACCTACAAACGGAATCGCTCGTAAATCATCTAAATTCAATTTGGCTTCTGCTTTTCTTTTGGCTGGTCGACTGCCAATATTCGTTTTTGCGTAATAATTCAACGTGCTCATTTTTTCCAAATAAGGCACAAACAACGGATGATTTTTAAAATCAATATATTTCTTAAAACTGATTTCGGCTAACTGTTCTAAAATTGCATTTTCAGAAAACGTTAATTCATTTTGGTTGGTATTAAAAACCTGATTTTTCGCACCCGCACTGACTAGATTCTCTAAATTGTAGCGACAAGAATCCAAGGTTCCAAAATTAGAACTAATCGTTTGTCCTTGCACTGTTAATTGTAATTGCTGACTTTCAATTTTTGGTCCTAACGAGGCATAAAACTGATGTGTTTTTCCACCACCACGTGCTGGAGGTCCGCCGCGACCGTCAAAGAAAATGACTTTGATGTTGTATTTTCTGGAAATCTCGGTCAACGCTTCTTTTGCTTTATAAATCGCCCAATTTGCCATTAAATAACCGCCATCTTTTGTTCCGTCAGAAAACCCTAACATTATAGTTTGTTCGTTTCCACGATTTTTCAAATGATTGGCATAAACCGAATTCGTATACAATTGTTCCATCACTAAATCAGCTTTGTGCAAATCTTCCACCGATTCAAAAAGCGGCACCACATCAACCGAAGGGTTGTTCCAATCGCACAATTGAAACATCGCCAACGTTTCCATGACGTTCAAAGCACTTTCGTTGTTACTAATAATATAACGATTACAGCCTAATTCGCCATTATTTTCTTGAATCGTACGAATTGCTTCAATAGAACTGATGGTTTCTTTCGTAATTTCATTGTCAAAATCTGAAGCTTTTAATTGGGCAGAAGCTTGAGACAAAATATCAATTTTTGCTGTTTCCGATAAATTAAAATAATCGGCTGGAAACAAACTTTTCTCTTTTTGAACAATATCCTGAAAAACAGCTTTGTGAATTTTACTGTTCTGACGAATGTCTAAAGTGGCAAAATGAAATCCAAACAAATTGACTTTGTTTAACAACAAATCTACTTCGTCCACATAAAGCGATTGGTGTTTTTCAATAATGATATTCTTTATGTTGTGCAATTGAGTTTTGAACTCGTTTAACGTAATGAAAATTTCACCTTTCGAATAAAAAACGGAACGATATAATTTGTTTTCTAGTTCGGCAATAATCACATCAACTCCAGTAAAGGTTAATTTACGTTTTAGTTTTCGAATATCAGTGTAATAACATTTTAAAATAGAAGTTCGCAAACGTTCCGCAACTTTTAAGGTAATTTCAGTAGTTACAAACGGATTTCCATCTCTATCTCCACCTGGCCAAAATCCTAAATTAAGCAAATCGTTTTTGAGCTCGTTCCCTTTGAAAATATTTTTTTGAAGGTAGTGCGCCATTTCGCTTGCCGTAGGATAAAATACGTTTTCCAAATACCAAACTAAACTTACAGCCTCATCAAAAGGTGTCGGTTTTTCTTTTTTAAAGAAAGGTGTTTTACCTAATTGCGCCAACAAATCTTTAATTACAATATGATTATTAGCTTTCAAAGCTTCCGTCAAATCGGTAATAATTCCTAAAACCGAACCCGGATAAAACTGTGTTGGATGCGCTGTTAAAACCGTTCGGACTTTGAAATTTTCTAAAAATTCTTTCAGCTCTTTCGCTTTTCCTTCCGATTCTGCCGTTTCTTTAATAGCTCGAAGCGAACTTTTACCTTCCATATTATTCACAATTGGAAAAGCCGCATCTTCAATCGCGTCAAAAAGTACCACTTGGCGCTCAACATATTGAATGAATCGAAACAACAAACTGATTTTTTCTGCTTCAGAAGGATTATCTAAATATTTACTGACAAAAGTTTCAAAAATCTCCGCCGGACTTTGTTCGTTTTTATATCCATTTTCACAAACTTCCGAAAACAAAGGCAACAAAACACCTGTGTTATTAATCTCATCAAAAGGCAAGGTGATGAAAACACTGTTATAAATCGTATATTTTGAAGCCACATTTTGTTGGAACCGTTCAATTTTAGGAAGCGTGTACATGGTTTTAAATTTGTACTAATTTACGAGTTTAAAATTAAAATATAACACTTGTCATCCTGAACTTGTTTCAGAATCTCTTGTCTTAACAAAATAAGAAGCTGAAACAAGTTCAGCTTGACAAACTGTATAAAATTTATTAACTCCAATTTCTGTCATCCTGAACTCGTTTCAGGATCTAATGGCTTCCAAAGATTATCCCAATTAGGATTAGACGATTCAATCAAATTAATTTTCCATTGTCGATGCCAATTCTTTAGTTGTTTTTCTCTTGCAATTGCATCATTTATATACTGAAATTCTTCAAAATAAACTAAAACTTTTAAATTATA
>JBILST010000002.1:0-36814 GCA_044371865.1 Flavobacterium sp. | reverse complement strand
TGGTTTATATGTCGTTCCATTCTATCATCAAATCCTCCCGTTACGCCTATATAAAGTGTTCCCTTTGGTTTGTTAGATAGAATATAAACCCAATAATTGTGATATGTTCTATGTGGCATTTTTATTTATTGTTTTGTCATCCTGAACTTGTTTCAGGATCTATTAACTTTTAATTATTGAGAAGCTGAAACGAGTTCAGCTTGACAAGAGAACGTTTAAACCACCTCAAACATTTTACCAGGTAAAGGTCTAATTACACCTTTTAATTCCATATTTAACAAAATAGAAGAAATTCGATAAATAGGAAAATCACATTCTAAGGCAATAATGTCCATCATTTCTTTACCGTTTTTTTGAAGGTAGTCGTATATAATTTGCTCTTCATCGGTTAAGGAAATGAACAATTGTTTTTGTACCGCTTTTTGAGATTCGCGTTGTAATTCCCAATTTAAAATATAGACCACATCCGCAGCCGAAGTGAGCAAATTAGCACGTTGCGTTTTAATCAAATTATTGCAGCCTTGACTGAATTTATCGGTCGTTCTTCCTGGAACGGCAAAAACATCTCGGTTGTAATCGTTGGCTAAATTGGCAGTGACTAATGAACCACCCCTTTCGGCACTTTCAATAACAACAGTTGCTTCGCTAATGCCGGCAACGATGCGGTTTCGTTTGATGAAATTTTCTTTATCAGGATTGCTTGTGCTCCAAAATTCGGTTAAAAAGCCACCGTTTTGTTCCATTTTTGCCATGTACTTTTTGTGTGTTTTCGGATAAATTTGATTTAATCCGTGAGCCAAAACACCAATGGTTTGCAAACCACATTCCATTGCCATTTGATGGGCGTAAATATCCACGCCATAAGCGAAACCACTCACAATTATAGGATTTAGTGGAGAAATTTCTTCCATCAATTTTTTAGTAAATTCCATTCCATAAGTAGTAATTTGACGTGTGCCAACAATACTAATAATTCTTTGGTTTTGTAAATCGATATTTCCCGCTTGAAATAAAAGTACAGGGCTGTCGTAGCAATGTTTTAATCGTTCGGGATAATTTTCATCTTGAAAATAAGTGGTGGAAATATTTTCTTGCGCAATGAATTGGAGTTCAGCTTCCGCTTTTGCAAATACCGATTTGTCTTGTAAATTTTTAATTACAACCGAGCCAATGCCGTCAATTTTTTGAAGTTGGGATTTTTTTGAAGCGAAGACTTCTGTAGCGTTTCCGCAATGTTGAATGAGTTTTTTGGCGATTACATCTCCTACTCCTTCCACTTGCATGAGCGCAAGCGTGTGGTACAATTCTGACTGTGTCATGGCGTATATAAAATTTATTTGGCGTATAATTGAAGAACAAAAATAGTTCTTTTTAGCAATAATCCAAAAAAGAAAATGAAATGCTATCTATCCCAAAGTTTCGGGACTGATGGGAGCGACACCATGTAAAGCAGACAGCAGCCCTTCGACAAACACAGGATGACGAATGTCAATCAAAACACACAAACACTTTATTTCCAATTATTTACAGTAAAAATCGCAATTGTTAATAATTTTTGTTGATAAAATTTTGATATTGCTATTGATTATCTAACTTTGTTGTTATGCAGATAGAAAAACACATATCCGACTTATTATATCGTTATCAGTGCGTTACTGTTCCTGGCTTTGGTGCTTTTTTAACCGAAACTGTGTCCGCTCACGTTACTGGAAGCGCAAGTTCGTTTTTTCCACCTAAGAAAGTAGTTTCGTTTAATGCGAATGTAAAAAACAATGATGGTTTATTAGCAAATCATGTAGCATTGCAAGAAAAAATGTCCTACGAATTAGCGGTAATCAAAATTAATGATGTGGTGAACGAATGGACGTATTTGTTACAAAATCGCAATCATTTGGTGTTAAAAAATATTGGAGAAATTTCGGTAAATAATGAAATGAATTGGGTTTTTGAACCAACTAATACAGTTAATTACTTAACAGATTCGTTTGGTTTAACCCCTTTTGTTTCTCCTGAAATTACAAGAGAAGTTTTAAAGAAAGAAGCGGAAGCTTTAGAAGAAAAAGCACCAATTATTTTTACTCCTGAAAGAAAGAAAGATTACTCATATTTAAAATATGCCGCTATTTTTGTGGTGATGTTAGGTGCGGGTGGTATTGGATATAAATCTTATTACGACCAACAAATTACTAATGAAACTTTATTGGTTGAGAAAAACGTACAAGAAAAAGTACAACAACAAATTCAACAAGCGACTTTTCTAATTAATGCTCCAGTCGAAGCAGTGAAATTAAGTGTCGCTGCTCCTGTTGAAGAAAAAATGCCTTATCATTTAGTAGCTGGTGCTTATAGAAGTGAAGAAAACGCAAACAAAGCAATTGCAGAATTAAAAGCGAGTGGTTTTGAAAACGCGAAAATGCTTCCTTTAAATAAACACAATTTATATCCTGTGGTATATGCAAGTTTTAAAACTTTAAATGAAGCTCAAATTGAACGTAAAAACATTCAAAAAACACATAATGCAGAAGCGTGGTTAATGATAGAATAATTTTTTAACACTTTGCGTAATAATTATTAAAATCCCTGTTTTGGGATTTTTTTTTGCACATAATATTCAAAAACCTCATTATCTTTGTAAAAAAAACAATGCAACCAAAATTTCCTTCAGAATCGGTAACTACTTTAACCGACTTAGTTTTGCCAGGTGAAACCAATCCATTGAATAATTTATTTGGTGGAGAATTACTAGCTCGTATGGACAGAGCCGCAAGTATAACTGCCAGAAGACATTCGCGTAGAATTTGTGTAACCGCTTCGGTAAATCACGTGGCGTTTAACAGAGCTATTCCGTTAGGAAGTGTAGTAACGGTTGAATCTAAAGTTTCGAGAACTTTTAATTCTTCAATGGAGATTTTTATTGATGTATGGATTGAAGACCGTGAATCAGGAATAAAAAATAAGGCCAACGAAGCCATTTATACTTTTGTTGCTGTTGATGAAACGGGAAGACCAATTCCTGTCCCACCAATTGAACCAGAAACCGAATTAGAAAAACAACGTTACGAAGCCGCTTTAAGAAGAAAACAACTAAGCTTAGTCTTAGCCGGAAAAATGAAACCAAGCGAAGCAACGGAATTAAAAGCGTTGTTTATGGAATAACAAACAAAAGCCTACTTTGAAAAAAGTAGGCTTTTGTTTAATTTGCATTTTCTAATAGATATTCTGGATACGTTTCTTGTATGAGTTTCTATGTTTTTTATTGGAATAAAAATTGATTTTTCTGCTTAAAAGACTTCATTTCTAAATAATAAAATCGGAGAAAAGCAAAAAAAACAAACAATATTATTGAATTGAAAACAACAAAGGCTACTAAATTTTCATTAGCATTTCTATGCAATGGATTTGCGATTTGAAAAAGTAGAAAAATGATTGAAAAGTTTCTATCAATGTAATAGAATTTCTTTTTTTTAGTTAATAAAAAATGTGAAATACCAAATATTAAATAAGTTATAATTATAAATAGATATAGATAATTAGAATATACGTTTAACCCATATATTTTAGCAAAAAAATAAACCAAAGAAAAAGTACTTATCGCTAAAAGTATCTGAAATGGCTGAATTAAAAATAACCCAAACTTCTTCAAGGGTTCTTTAAAATGCAAACCTTCCTCTTTATTCCTTTTCAAAATTTCTTTTTTATTCACGACCATATAACTTTTGAAAGCATCATAGAAATCTAAATTTTCAGCTTGCATTTTATGTTCCACTGCCGTTGCCACATGGTCGAGCATTTCCATGCGAATATCATAATAGATAACTTCACTGTTTTTTAGATAGTTGTCTATGAATTGGATGTTTTCAGAAGAAAGACTCATGCTAAATGATATTTTTTAATACATTTTATGTGGTTCTTAAAATTAATACACATAAAAACAAATTGCACAAAAACCATAGCCAAGAAATATATTTTTAATGAATTCATTTCAGCATCAAATGCATATATAAAAAGTAAAAAAAGTAAAACCGGAGAAGATTGGTTAACCAAAAATCTATAAGTTGTTGGTTTTGTTTTAAAATTGATACGAATCAAAATTGATACAATAGCAATACCTATTGCAATACTAACAAAATTTACAACAGAACTTGTAATTTCATTTATTGAAAACTCCAACTTTAAAACAAAAGTTAAAAGGGTCCATAATATGAATGATATAGCTAGATAGATGTAAGTTTTCTTAACTCTTGCTTCTATTTTCTTCATTACAATCTTTGGAAAAGTGTAAAATAGCCCAATATGAAAACTTTTTTCCTTTATAAATAAAGGATACCAATTTGCCATTACTTCTCTTAATGCTTGCTCAAAAGAAACATCATCCATAACTATTGCTTCTTCAGTTTGAGTAGCAATGTGATCTACCAACTCTAGTTTAATATCTATCTCCTTTATCCCACAATAATCTATATAATCTGAAATTATTGTTATTTGTTCTTTCGTCAACTTCATCTTAATAACTCAATTTAGGATTTACAATCGTTTGCATATTTTTTATGAATTCTTCTAATTCAGCCAAACGGTTTACAGTTTCTGAGGTGCCTTTTTCAGTAAGTTTGTAGTACTTTCTTAAACGATTATCTACTTTTTCCACCTCAACATCTAATAACCCATCGGCCTCTAATTTGTGTAATGCAGGATACAAAGCGCCTTCTGTAATATTCAATTCGCCTTTAGTGATTTCCTTTACTTTTTGTGTAATTTCATAGCCATACATTCTACCTTGCTCTTCCAGCAGTTTCATGATGATGGTGTTTAAACTGCCTTTATATAATTGTGAATTTTTCATTTTTTGTATAAAATTTCAGAAGCAAATATACATAATTTTCTTATGCATAACATTCTTAAGTGTGTTTTTTTTGCTTTCTTTTTTCTAATCTCTAACTTCTATATTCTTCATAAATAGTATTTTTGCAAAAAAATAAATCACATGTCATCATTTTATAAATTAAGCATTAAAGAAATTATTAAAGAAACCACTGATGCAGTTTCAATTCTTTTTAATGTTCCTGACGAATTAAAATCGTATTACCAATTTGTTGCTGGGCAATACGTAAACATAAAAGTTACGCTTGACGGCGAAGAGATTAGAAGAGCGTATTCAATTTGTTCTTCTCCAAAAAGTGGCGAATTACGCATTGCTGTTAAAGCTATCAAAAATGGTTTCTTCTCCAAATTTGCTAATGAAAAATTAGCCGTTGGAAACGTAATCGAAGTTGGAACTCCTGAAGGGAAATTCACCTTTGAACCTAAAGCAGATCGTCAAAAAAATTATGCTGCTTTTGTAGCGGGTAGTGGAATTACACCTGTTTATTCCATTTTAAAATCGGTTTTAGAAGAAGAGCCTAATAGTACTTTTGTGTTGGTTTACGGAAACAAATCGGAAAATGACACCATTTTTCACAACCAATTACACGATTTGCAACTGCAATACGTTGGGCGTTTGTTTGTGCAATATGTATACAGTCAATCAACTGCAGACAATGCTATGTTTGGTAGAATTGATAAATCCACCGTAAACTTCATCTTGAAAAACAAACATGCTGAAATGGAATTCTCAAAATTCTATTTATGTGGACCAGAAGAAATGATCAATTTGGTTTCAGACACTTTGAAAGAAAACAACATTTCAGACGCTAATATAAAATTTGAATTGTTTTCAACTTCTTCAAACGAAAATGAATCGGCCGGTGGAAATGAAGGTCATACTAAAATTTCTATTTTAGTAGATGATGAAGAAACGACTTTCGAAATGAGCCAAAAACAGACTTTATTAGAAGCGGCTTTAAAGCAAGGTTTAGATGTTCCGTATTCTTGTCAAGGTGGGATTTGCAGCAGTTGTATTTGTAGAATTACAGAAGGTGCAGCCGACATGAAGAAAAACCAGATTTTAAGTGATTCTGAAGTAGCTGAAGGTTTAACATTGGCTTGTCAAGCGCATCCAACAACTGCAACGATAAAGATTGATTTTGATGATGTTTAATTATTTTTAAACTCGGAAGGTGTTTTGCCTGTTGCCTTTTTAAAAACCGAATTAAATAAGGATTTAGAATTAAAACCCGACATTCTTGCAATAGACTCGATTGTATATTGATTGTATTCTTTTTTACTTAATAGTTTTTTTGCATGTTCAATACGAAAATCATTCATAAAAGCAGAAAAACTCTTTTGATAACGCGAATTAATAATATACGATAAGTACTTTGTATTTGTACCTATTTCTTTAGCAATATTATTAATTTTAATATTAGAATCTAAATACCCTTGATCATCTTTAAGAAATCGTATTAAATTGGTGTTTATGATTTCAACAGTTTCAGCAGGTAAAAGCTGATCTTCGGTTAATAAATCTAATTGTGGGTTATCATTTGCTTCATCTTGATTTGCTTTTAAAATCATTTGATAAAATAACAAAGCCGTTCCTACCAAATATAATGAACCATATATTGAAAAAGAAATATGAAAAAATTTTGGTAGGATTTTTATTTGATCGAGAAATAGAAACAAAAGAAAAAATACAAAAAGCACAACAATTTGGAATTGAGTACTTTTATAAATTGATAAGAATTTTTTACCCGAAAATTCACGGATAATTTTTATAGAATTATAAATATAGAAAAAACTACTAAGTGGAAATAAAAAAAGTAAAGCAATATAGTTTACATAGGTTATAACATTCTCTATTAATTCACCTGTAAATGATTTTTTATCACCACTAAAAAAAAGATACCCGAGTGAAAACATATTTATTCCAAGCAAAATCAGTGGTAAAAATGCATACTTCTCAATTTTTACCATAGTAATTTTTACATATGAACTTTTAATTATAGCATACAAAGTAGGAGGAATTGCAATTAAAAAAACGAAAAAAAGCAATGCTGAAGCATCTCTTTTGAAATCAGAAATTAAACCCTCTTCACATGTAGCAAAATATCCAGTTGTAAAAGTAAGACCTAAAAAAAGGAAGAAAAATGGAAATAAGATGGATATCTTTTTGGTAAACACCAAAAAAAGGAAGGCCAAAAAAGCCAAAAAAGCTAAAAAAGATATCAAAATTAGCATGTCCATACAATTATTTTAACAAGTACAAAATTAAGGAAATTTGAACAATTTCTGTTATTGTGTACAACGTTTTCTTTAATCTAGTACAGCCCAAGAAGTATATTTGCAGTAATTTAATTAAACCTTAACCGCAAATTTTTAAAAATTACGAAATGAGAAAAATATTTTCTATTTTGGTGTTACTAACTTGTTTTATTGGTCAATCGCAAGTAGGAATTGGAACTACATCGCCAGATGCAAGTTCTGCTCTAGATATTTCTTCAACAAATTCTGGAATTTTAATTCCAAGAATGTCACAAGCTCAAAAAAATGCAATTGTATCACCAGCAACTGGACTTTTGATTTATCAAAATGATGGAACAGCAGGTTTTTACTATTATAATGGTAGTGCATGGACGCCGTTTGGTTCTTCAGGTTGGTCTTTAACTGGAAACACAGGAACAACAGCCGGAACAAATTTTATTGGTACAAACGATGGTACTGATTTTGTAATAAAAGTAAATGGTGTAGAAGCAATGCGTGTGAAAAATGGTGGAAATGTAGGTATTGGAAACACGAATCCAACATCTAAATTGCACATAACAGGCACTACAACTTTACCTTCAGCAGGCACAACATCACTTGTAAATCAAAATTTCACTACAAACGATTTTACATTTGTTAATAGTGCAACCGCTTCCCATAACAACTGGAGATATGGTAGTGCAGCTGGAAACCCAGCTAATGCAATTTACATTTCTAATGATAGTGGAACAACCAACGCATATGGCACACAAGCCAATGTAACTTTTGCTTATAGAGATATTACCATTCCTACTGGGACAACTACCTCTACATTATCATTCGATTGGAGATGTAATGGTGAAAGATTGTCAGGAACAGATTATGATTATTTCAGAGTTTGGCTTGTTCCAACAACCTTTACTCCAACTGCAGGTACACAAATTACTGCTGGAGCTGGGAGAATTCAAGTTGGAACTAATTTTAATCAACAAAACACTTGGACAACATATTCTAATGCCGGTTTAAATATTAGTAGTTTTGCTGCAAGTACTATGCGTTTAGTAATTGAATGGCGAAATGATGGTTCTACCCACAATCAATTTCCTGCAGCAATTGACAACATTTCATTGTCAATCCCTTCTGCTCCTATACCTGGTTCATATGCATTTAGATTAGAAGACGGTACACAAGCATCAGGAAAAGTAATGACATCAGATGCAAATGGAAATGCCTATTGGGCAACTCCAAGTGGTGGTAGTGGAACCGATAGTCAAACTTTATCGCTTAGTGGTTCTACATTATCAATTTCTGGTGGTAATTCTGTAACATTACCTTCTGGAAGTGGTTCAAACACCTATACAAACGGATTAACATTAACAGGTTCAACTGTAAGATTAGGCGGAACCTTAACACAAGGAACCTCTTTAAACCTTGATAATTATGATTTAACCTTTTCAAGTAATACCGTTTCTGCTTTCCCTGGACAAATTGTTTATCAAGGAACCAATAGAGTAATTATGGATACTGACTTTGCTAAAAATTATATCAATTTTGGTGGTAGTGCTTTTATTGACAGTGATGATGGAACAAGTTTTACTGATTCAGGTAGTACGGCTTTTACAAAAGATTTTGTGGCTGGATTTCACAATGGTAGTTCTGGAGGAACCGCAATAGGAACTGGGTCAATTGAATATTTAGTGGATGGAATGAATGAGCTTTTTTTAGAATCATCAGGTTTTAGCCCTATGTCAGATGAAACAAGTTCATTTGGAAATACATTAGGAAAAACAAACAGAAGATGGGGAGCGGTTTATGCTACAAATGGTGTGATTACCACTTCAGATATGACCTTAAAAACAAACGTACAACCTTTAACTTACGGATTAAAAGAGTTGTTGAAACTGAATACGATAACTTATAATTGGAAAAACTATAAATTAGGAAACACGTTCATTCCTGTTGAAAAACAAGAAAAGAAAATTGGTTTTTCTGCGCAACAGTTATTAGAAGTTTTACCTGAAGTTGTTCAAACCCATAGTTGGGTTCCGGCAAACGAAAAAGGTGACTATAAAGAAATTAAAAACGAACATTTAGGAGTTAATTATAGTGATATTATTCCAGTTACAGTAAAAGCAATTCAAGAACAACAAGTTCAGATAGAAGAACTTAAAAAGGAAATTGCTGAACTAAAAGCTTTAGTAAAAGCAATGCAAAAATAAAGACAAAAAGTTAGAATATAAATAGCGCTTATTTATGTTTCTGTACGTTTATATTCGGAAGGCGTTTTACCAACCGATTTTTTAAAACCTGTATTAAAAGAAGATTTAGAATGAAAACCCGCCATATTTGCTATTGTTTCAATAGTAAAGTTGGCGGTTTCTTTTTGTAATAACAGTTGCTTTGCTTCTTCAATTCTATAAGAATTGATATATGTTGAAAAATTTATTTCGTATTTAGAATTTAAAAATAATGATAAATATTTTTCATTACTTCCTATTTGCTTCGCTAATTGATTCAATGTAAGTTTTGCATCTAAAAACGGCTTTTCAGTGTTCATTACTCGAGTTAACTTCTCTTCTAATCCTTCAAAAAAAGGTGCAAATATTTCTGTTTCCTTTGCTTTAATTTGTTCTTTTTTTACTTCAAAATCTAACTGTTCTTGTTTCCAACTAATATATCCTACGTAAATAAAATAAATAGCTGAATATAGCTCGAAAGAAATTTTCATAAATTTTGGCAATACGCCAGTAAGATTGACCAACATTAAAATCATAAATATTACATACCCAAGAATAAAATAAAGTAATTTATTGGGTTGAATACCTGGTGAAGTTGGATCTAATTGTTTCTCTCTTTTATAGGTTTTAAAAACGGAAATAGATAAAAAAAGGTAATAAATGCTTAGTAATGGAAATACGAAAAGAAGGGCCAAATAATTAGAATACGTCACTACTTTTTCTGCCATTTCTTTTAGAAAAAGATTTTTTTTCAAATCCAGATAAAAAAAGGAAAAAGCATTAATAAAAAAAAGTAATAGCGTTAAGAAATAATGCTTTATACTTCGTTTTTGTCGAATTTCAGCTAAAAAAGAACAATATAAATATAGTGTTGGAGGTATTGCAAGAAGGAAAACAAAGAAAAGGAGAATAAAAATCGCTGAAATTTGCTCGGAAAGCCAACTTAACTTTTCGGTAGCAAGAAAAAAACACAAAATAGCAAATGACCAAAGTAAAAAATACAATCCTAAAAATTGCAAAGTCTTATTCTGCTTAACTTTTCCTCTCCATAAAAATAATAAAGCTAAAATAAAAGCGGTTAATATTGGTATTAAAAGTGTCATTACTCAATGTGTTATTTTAATGTTTTTAAATGTTTAAATATACGGAATTTGTATAAAAAAACAGAATGCAAACATATAGTATTTTAATGTTAATTTCAACAAGAGTAGTTTTGCCTTGCATCAAAACACAAATGATCATGAAAAAAATTCTATTAACACTTGTGGCTTTTTACACAATGTTTTCTTATGCTCAAGTTGGAATTGGAACTACCAATCCACACACTAGTTCTATCTTAGATCTTACTAGCACAACACAAGGGTTTCTTGTGCCAAGATTAACCACAACACAACGTGATGTAATTGCTTCACCTGCTAATGGTTTAATGATTTATAACACCACTATAAACTGTTTTCAATATTATAAAAGCTCTGCTTGGCATTCATTATGTGATGCTGCTATTTCATCTATAAATTGTGCTGGTGTTACTGCAAGTGCTGGAGCAATTGGTGTTACTTATTCTGGAAACGCTACAATTCCTTATTCTGGTGGAAATGGTGGTTCATATCCTTCTGGGTTTCCGATTGCATCTACTGGAGTTACTGGATTAACTGCAACATTACAAGCTGGAAGTTTAACTAATGGGGTGGGAAGTTTAATTTACGCAATTACTGGTACACCAACCGCTAGTGGAACCGCAAGTTTCTCAGTTTCATTTGGTGGTCAAAGCTGTACATTTACTATTGCAGTAAATGGGCCTACAATCGCTACAATTCCTTGTACTGCCCCTTTTAGCGTTGCACCTGCTGGAAATGGAATTGCTGGAATACCTTATAATAAAATCATTACTGTTCCTTACACCGGTGGAAATGGTGTAACTTATTCTGCTGGAACACCAATTTCTTCAACTGGAGTTACAGGATTAACTGCTATATTAAATGCTGGGACTTTGGCTTCTGGATCTGGAAATTTTACTTTTACAGTTACAGGAACACCAGATCCATTTGTTTCTGTTTCAACAAATGCGACTGCAACATTTCCATTTACATTTGATGGGAAAAGCTGTAGCTTTACTGTAACCATAAATAAAGCAAGCATTGCTCCTATCACCTGTTCTAGTGCTGTCGTTGAAAATCCAACAACGGGAATAAATGGTTCTCCTTATAGTGGAACTATTACCGTAACCTATCCAACTGGTGGAAATGGTGGTTGTTATAGTGGTCAAATTATTAATTCAACAACTGTAACAGGGTTAGTTGCTACTCTAGCAGCTGGTTGTACAAATCCTACTGGTGGAACACTCGTATTTAATGTGACTGGAACTCCAACAAGTACAGGAAATGCAAGATTTAATTTAAGTAATTTCATTACCAATTTAGGATGTTCTGGAGCAGATGTACAAATTGTAATTAGTGGAAGTCCAACGGTAACAGGTTTAAATTGTAGTGGTGCAACCCATTCGCCAGCTTCTGCTACACAGTTAAGTACTTATTCTGGAACTACAACTCTACCTTACACTGGAGGTAATGGTGTTGCTTATCCAACTCAAACGATAACATCAACAGGGGTAACAGGTCTTACAGCAACTTTAACTCCTGGAACGTTAGCTTCTGGTGCAGGAAATTTATCTTTTTCTGTTACGGGAACACCAAATAGTTCAGGTTGGGCAACATTTACAGTTATTTTTGGAGGTCAAACTTGTGCTTTTTCAATTAGGGTAAATGGAAGGGTAATCACTATTGATTATATTGATAATTCAAGTGCAGGTGGTGCTTCAAGGAAATTTCCACAACAATATGTGCCCGGAAATTATGGACCAACCGGAGTATTTAATACTATTGGAGGAATTGGTACCAGCGATTTCACATCAACTTTTAATGGTGGTATTTCAGCAATAACAATGAAAAACACCAAAGAAATTATTGCTTTGGGTCCACATCACGTTTCATCAAGTGCTCGTTCTGTTTCCGATTGCCAAAGAATAAGAGATTTTGTAGCTCTAGGTGGTATTGCAATTATTACTTTAGACGCACAATCAGCAAATTCACTCACAACGGCAAACAATATTCACGCTGCTTTTGGAGGTACTGGTACTTTTACTTCCAATGCCACCACAACATATAGCGCCATACCTTCTTTATCAAGCGTCTATTGGGGAACTTCTCCTTCGGGCACAACAATAGATAGTTCGGGTTCTTCAAATGCGGTAAGCGCAAAATTGTCTGGAACATTGCCTTTAGGCGCAATAGTTCTTGCAAGATATGCAGATGATACCCCAGCCATTTGGACTTGTGGAGAAGGAAATAGAGCGCTATTTATTTGTGATGATGGTATTTGTGATAGTTCCTTATTTACAACAATAACTGTAAATAATGATTTTGAACGATTTATGCACAATATGTTAAAAAATTATATTTTAGTTCATTTAGGATTTTGATGCAAAAACCCCAATAACTAAAAAGAAAGGAGCTAATTCAGCTCCTTTTCTATTTTTTCTATAATTGTAGTTGGCAATATTGTTCGCATGACATCTTCATAACCTTCCACTTTTTTATTTCCGTAGATAGAAGTTGGCAATAATGGATATTGTGCTCTATCCGAAGTCAAACAAAAATCATCGGGTTGATTGAAGGGTTTAAAACCTGCATAAGGATGTGTGGCTCCCCAAAGTGTAATCACCTTTACACCTAACATCGCAGCAATATGTGAATTTCCAGAATCCATAGAAAGCATTATATCTAAATTGGAAATTACATCTAATTCATGTTTGAATTTTAGTTTTCCAGCTAAGACAATTACATTTTCATGTTGGTTTTGTAGTTGGTTCAACAATTGTATTTCTTTATCGCCACCGCCAAATAAAAAGATTTTATGATTTGTGTTTTTAGCTAATTCATCTATTACTTGTTGCATTAAATCCAACGGATACACTTTACTTTCATATTGTGCAAAAGGTGCAATTCCAATCCAATTTTGATTTTTAATTCCTGTGGTTGCCAAAATTTCTTCCGATAAAACAGCTTTTTCTGGTAATTTAGGATTCGTTAAATCAATTATAAATCCAAGTTGCTTGAACGTATCCACATGTCGTTCCACCATCGGTTTAACTGGAGCAAAAACTTTATTTGTTAAACTGGTTAACGCTTTCTTTTCGGCTCTTCCTTTATCGGTTGCTTCGACATTTTTTCCGCTTAAAGCGAATAAGGTTCGAACTACTTTAGAACGAAGCACATTGTGTAAATCGGCAACCACATCAATATGTAACTTTCGTAAATCGGAAAATAATCGAAGTAAACCTAAGAATCCTTTATGACGCTTATTTAAATCCACGCCGATGAAATTCACATTTGGGATTCCCTCAAAAAAAGGTTGAAAAAATGGTCGAGAAACTACGGTGATTTTTACTTCAGGATGTTGCAAAACTAAGGCTCTCAAAATAGGAACTGTCATAGCGACATCACCCATAGCTGAGAGCCTTATTACCAATATATGTTTTGGTTTAGATAGCAATAGATTACTATTTTTTATTTTGATACAACACTGGATTTAACTCCTCGTCGTTGTACATTTTCATTTGTTTGTACACTTTCATGTATTTGTCACCCGCTTGAATATCTTCAATTAATTGACTGATTGAAGTAAACATATCGTTTTTTTGGTCTAACAATACATCTAACTTTACTTGGCATTTTGCTCTGTGTTCCGCCGTAGCTTCAGCACGAGTTGCCTCTTCGTTCATGTGGTAAATTTTCAATGCTAAAATCGACAAACGATCAATTGCCCAAGCTGGACTTTCGGTATTGATTTTTGCATTTGATTTTACTTGAACGTCTTTGTATTTATCTAAGAAATAACTGTCGATATACTCCACCATATCCGTACGAACTTGGTTCGAAGCATCAATTTTACGTTTTAAATCTAAAGCCGCTACGGGATCAATATTTGGGTCACGAACGATATCTTCATAATGCCATTGCACGGTGTCTACCCAATTTTTTGCAAATAACAAATATTCAATTGTTCCTTTTTCGAAAGGATTCACAACCGGTTGATACACATCGTCAATAATGTGATATGTTTTGATACTTTGTTCAAAAATGGGAAATGCGAATTCAGCAAACATAATTATAGCTTTAAAATTGATACAAAAATAGCGATTTTTTGTACTTTTATCCTGAAAATAAAAAATAAATCCAATGCACATTCATTATATCTCGGAACAAAATAGTATTCTTAATCATTTCTTGGCGCAAATTCGTGATGTCAACATTCAAAAAGACAGCATGCGTTTTAGAAAAAACATTGAGCGTATTGGAGAAATAATGGCGTACGAATTAAGTAAAACTCTTGAATATAAAGAAATTGACGTACAAACACCTTTAGGAATTAAACACACTACAACCATTGCCGAGCCTGTTGTTTTATGTTCAATTTTACGTGCTGGTTTAGCTTTACACCAAGGTTTTATAAGCTTTTTTGATAATGCAGAAAACGGATTTGTTTCGGCATATCGTCATCACTATGATAACGATGATAAATTTGAAATTTTGGTAGAATATCAAGCAGCTCCATCATTTGAAGGAAAAAATCTGATTTTAATTGATCCAATGTTAGCCACTGGACAATCATTAGTAGCGGTATTACATAAATTACATTTGGAGCACCAACCTAAAGAAATTCATATTGCAGTTGTTATTGCAACTCCAGAAGGCATTCAGTATTTAGAAGAAAACGTGCCTTCAAATTGTCATTTATGGGTGGCCGCTTTAGATGAAAAATTAAACGAACATAATTACATTGTTCCTGGTTTAGGTGATGCTGGAGATTTAGCGTACGGAATCAAATTATAATTGCATTGTAAAAAAGAAAATTCCTAATCCTAATAAGCTATAAACCACAATTTCTTTCACTAAATTATTCTCGATTTTTTCGATAAAATTTGCGCCAATTATCGCTAAAGGTCCAAAACAAAAAGCTAAACAACCATTGTTTTTATTGGCCGATAGCACGTAAATTCCGACACCTAAAATAAAGGAAAATAATATTGTTTTATGAGACGACTGCATATTCAATGCTTTGTTAGGCACATCAAAAACATGTGATACAAAGAAAAATAAGCTTATGGACGTAAACAAGGCTAATGCAATTCTTTGATATACATTGTCAAAATAATAAAAGTCAAAACTGATATATGTTTTACTTAAAAGCGTGCTCATTAAAGTATTATCTAAAATACTATTCGCAAGGAAAAACAAAATAGTTACTGCAAATAAAGCAATGAAAGGAATAATCCAATTTCGGTAATCTTTTGAAACGTGAAGGATGATAGCAATAAACACCAAAACAATATAAAACATACTCCAAAAGTGAAATAATGCAGCTAGGAAAATCCAAAAAGAAGCATCAAAAATTTTCTCCTTCGTTTGTAATAAAGATTTTAACGAAATTAATCGTCTAAGCGCTAAGAGTAATAAAAAATTAGAAATAATGATGTTTTTATTCTGAAAAATTGAAGAAAAGAATAAAAGAAAAACAAAGAATAGAAATAACGCATAGTTGTTACCTTTGGTTAATCCATTTTTGAGTGTTATAAAATTTAAAATAAATAATGACGCAAAAAGCAGAAGGTACAAACTAAACTCTTGTGCATAATAAATCCAATCAGCATTAGGTTTTACTAGTGTAATAATCTTTATAGAAAAGAAAAAAAGCGATAGAATTCCTATTACTAAATAATTAAATGGTCTAGTTTTACCAAAAACACTTGCTATCATGCGAATATTTTATATTTTTGTGGTGTAAATATAATACTTTATCAAAATGAAATCATTTTTTGAAGGAATACAATCACTTTTCGTAGATTTTTTATTCTTACCAATGGATTGGTTAAGAGAACTAGAATTAACTAATTGGTGGACTGCAAATATCTTAAACTGGATTTTTATTATAATCTGTTGTGGAGCTATGACTTATTGGATTAAGCAATTGAACATCTTCAAAGCAAACAATGAAGATGAGCAAGATACAACTGCACACTCATTTTTAAAATAATCTTAAGATATTAGCAAGGATTATAAATCCTTACCAATATCCGTTCTAAAATACATCTTATCAAATTGTAGTTTTGCTATACTTTGATAAGATTTTTTTATGGCTTCTTGAAAGTCATTTCCATAGGAAGTTATTGCAATTACGCGACCTCCGTTAGTTACAACTTTTCCGTTTTCTAATTTTGTTCCAGCGTGAAATGGAATGGAATCAGTAATATTTTCCAATCCAAAAATTTCTTTTCCTTTTTCATACTCTTCAGGATAACCTCCTGAAACTACCATAATGGTTGTAGCCGCTCTTTCATCGATTTCTAAGGTAATTTTGTCTAATTCCTGATTTCCAATCGCTTCAAAAATTTCAACTAAATCACTTTTTAATCTTGGCATCACTACTTCCGTTTCTGGATCACCCATACGAACATTGTATTCGATAACCATTGGTTCCCCTTTGACATTGATTAATCCGATGAAAACAAATCCTTTGTATTCGATTCCGTCTTTTTGTAAACCTTTGATGGTTGGTTTTACAATTCGAGTTTCGATTTTTTCTAATAAAACCGCATCTGCAAATGGCACTGGAGATACTGCTCCCATTCCACCTGTGTTTAATCCTGTATCACCTTCTCCAATACGTTTATAATCTTTTGCAGTTGGTAATACTTTATATGATTTTCCGTCGGTTAAAACGAAACAACTTAATTCAATTCCGTCTAAAAATTCTTCGATTACTACTTTCGAACTTGCTTGTCCAAATTTAGCACCCACCAACATGTTTCTTAATTCCGTTTTTGCTTCTTCTAAATCGGATAAGATTAAAACACCTTTTCCTGCTGCTAATCCGTCTGCTTTTAAAACGTATGGAGCTTCTAAAGTTTCTAAAAATTGGCAACCGTTTTCAACCGATTCTTTTGTGAAACTTTCGTAACGAGCGGTTGGAATATTGTGCTTTACTAAAAATTCTTTGGCAAATTCTTTACTTCCTTCTAATTGTGCTCCAACTTTAGAAGGTCCGATTACTGGAATATGATTTATTGCAGCGTCATTTTTAAAGAAGTCGTAAATTCCTAAAACTAAAGGATCTTCAGGCCCAACTACTACCATTGCTACTTTTTCTTGTAAAACAAAAGTTTTAACGGCATCAAAATCATTCGGATTTAAATCCACATTTTTTGCGATAGAGGCTGTTCCTGCATTTCCAGGCGCAACAAAAAGAGAAGTACATTTTGAAGATTGAAGCATTTTCCAAGCCAGCGCATGCTCACGACCGCCAGAACCAAGTAGTAAAATAGTCATTTGTGTGTTGTTATGTTGTTTGGCAAAAATACTATTTCTAAAGAATAAAGAGAAAAGAAATTAGAAGAAAGATTGATTTCGGTTAAAAGAACCGTGATTTTTATTATCAGATTTATTACTTTTGGGTAAATTCAGGCGAATGTTCAACTTGTTTCATCTTTCATTAAAATTAAGCGGTTTTCCTATTGCGAAAGCGCAGGCTGATTTTGAAAAAATTCTACAAATTTCGGAAGCAGATTATCCGGATTATCTCGAAACTAAAAAGAAAGAAATTGTGGAATTTCATTTGAAAAACAATTCTTTTTATCGAAACTTAGTTGGAAAAGACACTTTTGAAAATTGGAACGAATTACCCATTCTGACTAAAAAAGATTTACAAAAACCTTTAAAAGACCGACTTTCAAAAGGCTATTCAGAAAAAACTGTTTTTGTGAATAAAACTTCGGGGTCAAGTGGCGATCCATTTGTTTTTGCTAAAGATAAAGAAGCGCATGCGATAACTTGGGCTTCGATTATTCATCGTTTTGGTTGGTATGGTGTTGATTTCAATTCGTCGTATCAAGCGCGATTTTATGGCATTCCGTTAGATTTTATTGGGTACAGAAAAGAGCGTTTGAAAGACTTTTTAAGCAAAAGATATCGTTTCCCAATTTTTGATTTATCAGATAAAATATTAGATGGGGTTTTAGAACATTTTAAAACCAAAAAATTTGATTACATTAATGGTTACACGAGTTCAATTGTTCTTTTTGGAAAATATTTACAAGCACGAAATATCATTCTAACCGATGTTTGTCCAACGTTAAAAGTTTGCATGGTAACTTCGGAAATGTTGTTTGAAGAAGATAAAATCTTGCTGGAAAAGCATTTAGGAATTCCGGTTGTGAATGAATATGGTGCTTCAGAATTGGATTTAATTGCTTTTCAAAATCCGAAAGACGAATGGCAAGTGAATTCAGAAACCTTATTTGTAGAAATATTAGATGAGAACAACCAACCTGTTCCGTATGGAAAAGAGGGGAAAGTGGTGATTACTTCGTTGTACAATAAAGCACATCCATTTATTCGTTATGAGATTGGTGATGTGGGGATTTTGGACGAAAAAAGCACATTGAAAAAACCTATTCTAAAAAAATTAATCGGAAGAACTAGTGATGTGGCGCTTTTACCAAGTGGCAAAAAATCACCAGGATTGACATTTTATTACGTAACTAAAAGCATTATTGAAGACGATGGAAACGTAAAAGAATTCATTGTACGCCAAACCAAATTAGATAGTTTTGAGATTGATTATGTAAGTTCGGTGGAATTGACTTCGGAACAAATTCAAGAAATTGAAAAAGCAATTGCCAAATATTTAGAACCAGGATTATATTTCGCCTACAATCGAAAAGAAATTTTAGAACGCACAAAACGAGGAAAATTGAAGCAATTCCAATCGATGATTTAATTTCTATATTTCATAAACCCGCGATACATCCAATGCAACATATAATAAGCCGATTGAAAAACATTCAGCTTTTCAACTTCTCTATAAAATTGCCATTGGTATTTGATTAAATCTGATTTCTTTCTAGAAAGCGAATTTTCTCTAATTCTATAAATAGCTTGTGTTTCTTGAATTCCGTGTGCGAAAGGAATCACTTTTAAATAGTTCAACCACAACCCCATGTCTTGACGTTTTCGAATGAGTGGCATGTACTTTTTACCCAACTTTTTTATGTCCAAAAATGCAGTCAAACAACTTATGGAATTGGATTTTAAAATATCCGTATAAGAAACTTTATGTGGCACAATGAAATCGGAATAGACAAATTCTAATTGTTCATTGGCTCTTCTGTAAGACGAAAAAACGAATGGAATTCCAGTTTCTTGAATAGTTTTGATGTTGTTTTCAATGAATGTAGGGAACCAAATATCATCGGCATCAATAAACGTCATGAAATCACCTGACGCTTTTTCAATTCCGGTATTTCGAGCTACTGCTGGTCCAGAATTTTGACTTAATTTATGAAATTGTATTCGTTTATCGTTTTCAATTATAGACAAAACGATATGTTCTGTTTCATCAGACGAACCATCATCCACAATAATCATTTCCCAATTTTGATGAGTTTGATTTTGTACCGATTGAATTGTTTCGGCAATAAACTTTGCAGAATTGTAAGCGGGTGTAATTATAGAAACTAAAGCATTCATTAGTAAGCTTTTTCCTCTCCTTTAAAAATATTTACGACCGTTTGAATTATAATTTTAACATCCATTAATAATGACCAGTTTTCAATATAATATACATCAAATTTTATTCGATTAATCATATCTTCATCTGTTTCAATTTCTCCCCTACAACCTTTAACTTGAGCAAGACCTGTAATTCCTGGTTTTACATAATGACGTACCATGTATTTTTTAACCTTGTTGCCATATGTTTTGTTTTGAGACCATAAATGCGGTCTTGGACCTACAACAGACATGTCTCCTAGCAATACATTAAAAAATTGTGGCAATTCATCAATACTAGTTTTTCTAATAAATCTGCCAATTCGGGTTACCCTAGGGTCATTTCTTGAAGCTTCTTTTTCAGTAGTAATATTAAGTTGCATAGATCTGAACTTGTAGCATAAAAACTCTTGCTCATCTAAACCTGGCCTACTTTGCTTAAAAAAAACAGGACCTCTTGACTCCAATTTAATTAACAAAGCCATCAAAGGCGTTAACCAAGAAAGCAACAAAATAACAACTAATAACGAAAAAATAAAGTCAAAAATTCTTTTAAAGTTCTTAATTAATGGATCATGAAGTGCTGTTTTTTGTAAAGATAAAACAGGAAAAAGTTCGTAATAATCAATTTTTAAGTTTTTTGAAAAAATTGCTTTTGAATCTGGTATAAACTTAACAACAATACTATTTTCATCTCCAAACTCTACTAAATCTTTCAATTTTTCATTAGAGAGTTCATTTAATGAACAATAAATTTCATCAATATTATTCTCAATTGAAAACAATTTAACCGCATCTACTTTACCTACAATATTATCGTTACTTTTTTTGTTAGAAAAATATCCTTTAAAACGATATCCATAATCGGGTCTTTCTTCAAAAATTCTTTTTAAGTCAATAGCTTCATCTGTATACCCAATAATAATTGCATTTCTAAAATTATTACCCGTAACTATTCTGTATTTTTTTAAATAATAAAAAAGTAAACTTTTGATTAAAATAATAATCGAAAATAAAGTCGTAGAATATAATGCAATTGCCTTTCCACTAAAAATTACATCTTTATTAAATGGGAAAAAGGCAATTATAAGTAAAATAACAATTACACTTTGTTTTGCTATTTTACTTAAAATTTCAACAGGTGTAGTAAATCTATAAACATTATAAAATGTTGAAAAAAAGGAAACTACAATCCAAATAAAAACTAGATAAACCCCAAAGATGTTGAAATTAATATCTAAACCTTTAAAAAAAAACGGCAATAACCCAAGGATTAAAAATAAATCTATGAGAATACTTATTGGGCGAATATATTTGGAATATCTTCCTTTTTGCATAAATTAATAGATATACTTTGAAAAATCTTTGTGTTCCTCCTTCAAAAGCTCTTCTGAAGAAAGTGTCTTAAAGTAATCATATGTTATTTTCATTCCTTCAGATCTTGAAACTTTTGCTTCCCAACCTAAAATTTCTTTAGCTTTTGTGGTATCAGGTTGTCTCTGCATAGGGTCGTTTACTGGTAAAGGATGATAAACCACTTTTTGATTTGTTCCGGTAAGCTTAATAATTTCTTCTGCAAAGTCTTTAATAGTAATCTCGTCTGGATTTCCAATATTAACTGGTAAATGATAATCGGAATGTAATAATCTGTATATTCCTTCTACTTGATCATCTACATAACAAAATGAACGTGTTTGACTTCCATCTCCAAAAATAGTTAAATCTTCACCTCGAAGGGCTTGTCCAATAAATGCTGGAATTACACGACCATCATTTAGTCGCATTCTTGGACCATACGTATTAAAAATACGTACTATTCTAGTTTCAACACCATGAAAAGTATGATACGCCATTGTTATAGATTCTTGAAAACGCTTTGCTTCATCATAAACTCCTCTTGGTCCAATAGTATTTACGTTTCCATAGTATTCTTCCGTTTGCGGATGTACCAAAGGATCTCCATAAACCTCAGATGTAGAGGCAATTAAGATTCTAGCGCCTTTAACACGTGCCAAACCTAATAAATTATGAGTACCTAACGACCCAACTTTTAAGGTTTGAATCGGAATTTTTAAATAATCTATTGGGCTTGCTGGTGAAGCAAAATGCAATATGTAATCTAATTTTCCAGGAACATGAACAAATTTTGTAATATCATGATGATAAAACTCAAAATTTTTATCTTTAAAAAGATGTTCAATGTTTTTTAAATCTCCTGTTATCAGGTTGTCCATTCCAATAACAAAATAGCCTTCTTTGATAAATCTATCGCAAAGGTGTGAGCCTAAAAAACCTGCAGCACCTGTAATTAATATTCTTTTCATTTTATTTTTTTTCAATTATAGATTGATTCATAGTGTTAAATAGACAATAAAAAATCATAAAAAACAATACGCCTCGCTGTCTCCACAAGAAAGACTCTGTCAAAAATAAGCTTATCATTAGAATTGCAAAAGCAATATGCACAAAATCTTTACTTTTTATAGCGTTTTTTATATTTAAGCTTAAAATTATAATTAATATTAGAAACCCAACAACTCCTAATTCAGCAAAATTTTGAATATATTGATTATGGAAATTCTTTTTTTGATAACCTTCTTGACTATTGTCGCCTAAGAAAACGTTATATTTTTTTCCTTTTTCTTCCATTTTAATTAAAGAAGCATTTAAACCAAATCCTTTCCAAAAAATAGGTTCTTCATTTAAAAATTCAAAAAATAATCTTGCTTGATAAACTCGAAAAGCGGTACCATTAAAAAAATCATTTGGAGTAAATTTTTGATTATTACAAGCTTCATTAATACTTATGTTATAGACCCCTTCTGGAACTCCATTAATTACATTGTTTGAAATACTTTTAGTTGTATTTGTTTGAAATTCGATCTGAAAACGTTCTTTTATTTTTCCAAAAGAGAGTATTAATCCAAAAATTGTTAACATAACAATTAAGTTTCTTAGTCTCATTTTATTCGCGATTTTTGAATAAAAAAACAGCTGGATTACTACTAAAATAATTACTACTAAAATTATGTTTTTTGATGATAATAAAATTATAAAAGCAAATAACAATAATGTTAATGCAATGTTTAATTTAGATTTTATTTCTTGAGAGAAAAAATAAAAAAAAGCAATTGCTACAAAAACAGATAAGTGAATGGCATTTAATAATTTTGGCACTAAACCGTAATCAACTTCATTTTCTCCATGATAAAAGAATACACTACTATCCTGAGTAATAATATATCTAATAATCGCTCTAACTAAATAATAAACCACGAATAAAACCATCGCATAACTATAAATACTTATTGCTTTGGTTTTTTCTGATTTAGAAAAAGAAACAAATAAAAAAGCAAAAGGTAATAGGAACAGTGCTATTTCCTTGGGAATGGAATTTAAAGTTCTTACAGGGTCAATCGACCAAAAATAAGACAAAACCATCCATAAGAAAAGTAGTATAGGCAACAATAATACAAGAGAAAAATGAGGTTTAGTCTTGTTTTTATTGAGTAAAACCGAGATAATAAACAACCCTAAAAAAACATTATTAATTCCTAATTGTAATGGAATCGTTACCATTAGTAAAACCAATGGTAAAAAAGAAATGTTTGTTTTACTTTTGTTTAGAAGATTGTTCCATACATTTTTCAAAAAGTTGTAAATAATCGCCATTTATTTTTTCCCAATTAAAATCGTTTGCAATTGCCTGATAATTGTTTTTTATAAAGTGCAAGTTATCATTTTTTTTGACAGTATTTAAGATTTTTTTAACTTCTATAGGATTAGAAAAATAATACGCATTTTCTTTTAGTACACCTTTATTAAAATCGTTATTATGTGCAATTACTAATGCTTGAGAGGCCATTGCTTCTAACAAAGAGGGATTGGTTCCTCCAACACTATGCCCGTGAAAATATAAATTGCTAAAATATCTTAAATTATTTAGATGCTCTAAGTTATAAATTCCGCCGATAAAACGAATATTTTGGAAATTTTTAAACTTGTTTTTTAAATAAGCACCATATTTTGTTTCGTGTTTTCCTATAACTAAAATAGGTGTTTGGTCTTCCTTGTTTAACGCTACTCCTTCCAATACCATATCTAAATTATTTTCAGGTTCGAAACGAGCCATTACCATATTATAGTTCCCTTTTTCTACTTGGTAATTGTTTAAAATGTTTTCATTTGGTGTATCAAATAAATGGGCGCCGTAAGCAATATAAGTTGATTCTTTGTTATAGGTTTTCTTTAAAAAAGATTGTATTCCGAGTGAATCTGCCACTAAGTAGTCTCCTGATTTTGCCGCTAACCATTCGGCTACTTTTAAGAATTGCTGAATTGGCCATGAATATTTAGAACGCTTCCATTCTAAACCATCCATATTAATTATATTAATGGCTTTTCTTGGTATTAAAAAAAACCATATCGAATTACTTGTGTAACCTAATTGCAATATAATATCGAAATTTCTATTTCGAGCATCCATAATACAATTGTAGTCGTAGATAAACTGGCCAAAAGTACCATATTTATACTCTGGGTCGTGTTGGTGTAAAATATGTACTCCGTGAAATGTTTTTTCTTGGTGTGGATGATTATGAGAATTATAACAATAAACTTCGTGTCCTTTTTCTGCTAAATACACAGAAAAAAATTCGGCAAACTGTTCAAATCCTCCGTAATGATTGGGCACGCCGCGTGTTCCTAATATAGCAATTTTCATTAAAAAAATAATATT
Organism: Flavobacterium sp.; assembly: GCA_044371865.1. Classification (GTDB taxonomy): domain Bacteria; phylum Bacteroidota; class Bacteroidia; order Flavobacteriales; family Flavobacteriaceae; genus Flavobacterium. The sequence goes on along the minus strand of JBILST010000002.1, from coordinate 12,119 downwards.
TTTTTCAAATGTAACTATTTTAAAACTATTTTTAAAAGAAAATTAATGAAAGGCTATTCTGAGTTTATAAACTGTTATTGTCAAAGAAATTTTCAAAAGAAGTTACATAGTGTGCTACTGAAAATTCCTGAATAACTCTTTGTTGGCCTTGTTCTCCCATTTGTTTTCGTAATGATTCACTTTGAATTAATTTTTCTAAAGCGATTATTAAATCTGTTTCATTATTGGGTGCAACCAAAAATCCTGTTTCATTATTGAGTATAATTTCTTTTAAACCACCATGATTTGATGCTACAATAGGTTTTTTAGCCAACATTGCTTCAATGGCAACCATTCCAAAAGGTTCTGGCTCAGTTGATGGTACAACCGCAATATCAATTGCTTGCCAAATTTTATGAATATCATTTTGAAATGGAATTATCAGTACCTTTTTTTCTAATTGATATGTTTTAATTTTTTCTTCTAAGTCATACTGGAAATTTTCTTGATTTGGAGGAGGAGCACCAACAAATATAAGTTTGATATTCTCTGTTTTTTGTGCTAATTTATTAAAAGCTTCTAACAAAATCATTTGTCCTTTCCATCGGCTAATTCTTCCTACCAATGCAATTACAATTTCATTTGATTGTAACAAAAACTTATTCGTTCTAATTTCTAAGACTTCTGATACACTAATTTCTGTTATATTAACATCAATTCCGTTCCAAATAACTAAACCTTTTTTTGAAATTTTTGAGTTTGTTTCCCAAAAAAGCTGTGTTGCTTTAGAATTATAAACAATAAAACTATTGCTTTTTAAGGCTAAAAGTTTTTTAAACCCTTTATTAAATAATTTTGGTTTTTCAATAATTTCATGAACATGCCATAAATGTTTAATGTTGTTCTTCCAGGCATACATTATTCCTAACAAAACGGCTAACGTATTCGAATAAATCAGATTAAATTGATGTTTACTATGTAATTCATTTATAATTTTAAAGGCTTTATTTATATCACCAAAAAAACCTAATATGTTTTTTGGAGTAAAAAGTTTTCTATATAATTTTAATACGGGTGCAATTACAACTTCAATTTTTTCACTCTCTAAAGCGTCTTTTAAAGGGCCGTCAAATGGTAAAATAACTATTGGTTTATATTTAGATTTATCTAAATTTTTCAACAATAATAATAATGTTTTATCTGAACCATATAATTCAGCCGACTGATGTATGAAAAGAATAGTTTTCATTAATAAGATAGTTTTCTTAACTGATTTTTATAAGCAAATAAAAATCCAATAAGTAATGTTTTAGAATCTAATAAATTATAGAATCCCATAAAAACCCAATAAGAAACTATAAGGAATAATCCTGTTCCAATAAAAAGTAAATTTATATTATTATCTAGCTCATTGACATAAGCCTGTTTCTTAAAAAAGTAAAAAATTGAGCCAAAAAGCAAAAACAAACCAGGAATTCCTGCTTTAAGAAGAATTGTCATGTATCCGTTATGTAGGATTGAAATATGTCTTAATAGTTTATCGCCTAAGAATACTTTTTGCTTTAAATCTACCTGAGAGCCCATTCCTTCACCAAATAAAAATGTTTCATTATATGAAAGCTGTTCAATAGTTCTAACATTTTCATAAGATCGATAATGATCGTGAAAATCTCTCCAATCACTCCTGTTAATTTTTGTAGCAAATGCTTCTAAAGGAATTAATTTTATTTTATATAAAAACTCATCGGCACCACTTCCATTTCTTTTAGGATTATACATGTATATTGCTGTATAGGAGAGGATGGAAACTAAAAAAAGTGACACTAAAACAGTAATGGAATTTTTATTTAATATTAGCCATCCTTTGATTGCCATAAATAAAATAACAAACTGAATAAAATTAGTTCTTGCTAAATAAAAAAAAGTAGAAAACGCCATAATAACCATAAATAGTTGGTATTTTTTTGGCGACAAATTAATTTGAAATTTTTTATGAAATACTAAAATAATAAATGTATATATTTCATAATCATTAAAATAGCCTCCATATTCTCTAATACTAGCAACACTTCTTGCTCCTTGAAATAAAATACCATAACCAACCATGCCAAGGTGGATTATTGCCATAGCTAATCCTGTAAACAATAAAAATTTAAATGGATTTTTTATTTGTGTACTAAAAAATTGATATCCTATAAAAAGACCCAAAATTGGTTTTAGTAAATAGGTAATATCTCTAATAACAAAATAAAGCTTGTATTGATTAAAAAAACCAACTATTAATGCCAAAAGGAAAATGAAAATAAAAAATGACACATAGCGAACAAAAGGAACTGAATACGACTTTTTAAAAGTTAAAGCTAAAGCAATTAACCATGTTAGAAAAGAGATTTCATAGTTATTAAAAAAAGGTATAATAACACAAAAAGTGAAAAATATTTGATAATAAAACTCTTTGTTTAAGGTGATTTTCATTATGCTAATGTTTTAATAATTTTAGCTGGAATACCTCCAATTACGGTATTGTTAGGGAAAATTCCATTCACTACAGCTCCAGCTGCAACTACACAATTATCACCAATTATTGAACCATCTAAAAAAGTAACTTTTGCTCCAATCCAAACATTGTTACCTATTTTTATCCCTTTAGAGGTAACTCCTTGCTCCCTTATTAATTTTGATGTATCGTTAAAGTTATGATTTTCTGAGTGAAAACTAATATAAGAGCCCGCAATTACATCATTACCAATTTCAATTCCGCCTGCAGCACCAAATTCAGTAAATCTTCCAAATGCAGAATTATTTCCAATAGAAATCCCTTCTCCATACTTAGACATGTGGCTAGTACATGAAATCCATGAATAGGATCCTATTTTTACATTATTACCAAAAAATAATTTATTCTTAGCATAACCATCAATAGAAACATTGTTTTCAATAGTAATGTTTTTTCCAAATACAATATTTCGTTTATTACTTATTTGACAGCCTTTACCTAAAAAAACCTTTTTGTAGAGACAAAAATAGCCTCTACACATCATAGTTAAACGATGCCACAGATTAGTAACTAGTAAACTTGAAGGAATTAAGGGGTCAATTGTGTAATTTTTTCCTGCTTTGTTAAGTAATTTTTGAAATAATGACTTAATCATGAAAGTTTTTGTTTTTCTTTAGTTGGTAAAGATAAAAAATAATAACTATTAAATCTGTTGCAATTAAAGAATAAAAAACACCATAAACTTTGAAGATGGGTAATAAAAGTACAATAGCAAATAAATTAATCACTACCATAATAGAAGTTAAACGAACATAAAAAGTTTTGTAATTTAAAGCTAAAATTAATTGTTTTAATGGTATGGATAGCGCTAAAATTAAAGGGATAAAAACAGCTACTTCAAGCAAATTACTCAAAACATATCTATTTGTAGGGTTAAAATAGGAAACAATTTCATATGAAAAAATATGAAAAAATAACATTCCAAAAAGAACGAAAATAAAGTTTGATCCATTATAAATCAACCAATTTTTAATTCCTCTTTTAAAATCTATTTCTATTACGTAACAAATTTTTGGAAAAACAAAATTGAAAAACAAAAAGATGTACGTTTTAAATACAACTATGATTTGCTCTACAATTCTATATTGACCAGCCATTAAATTGTTTCCAAAATAACTAATTAAAACAACTGGCGCATATAATTGTAAAGAGAGGAAAATTTGAGAAGAAAACATAGAAAAATCATTCCTTATGTGTTTATGTACCTCATTTTTGTTTACAGCTTGAAATGTAAATTGATGTTTTTTCATAATCAAAGCAAAAACAAATAGATTTGCTATAATCATACCTATACCCCACCATAAATTTACAAATACATAATCTGATTCCTCTTTAACTGTTAAAAAAACACCTCCCAAATAAATTGATTTTGAGATTACATTTAGAATGGTTATCCATTTAACATTTTCAATACCTTGTAAAAACCATGTAGGATTAATGAATTGACCAATTAAAACAGAAAGTCCAAGAAAAAACATTGTTTTCTCATTCTTAAAATAGGGAAAATAAATGAATAATAGACTTGTAATTAATAGAACCGCTATCAAAATGAGAGCTTTAACTACATAAGTTGTTGTAAAAATTTTATTTAAAACTTCTGGATTATCTCTATTAACCGATACTTCTCTTACTCCAATTATATCCGAACCAAAATCCACAAATACAATTAAAAAAAAAGCAATAGCCATTCCAACGGCGGTTTTTCCAAAATTTTCTTCACCACAAATTGAAACAATATATGGAACAACTAATAAAGGTGTTACTAAATTGAATAATTGACCAAAACCATATACACTTAGTTTATGGAATTGCTGATGAAGCAGTATTTTTTTAAGTAATTTTAGCATCTACTTTACAGAATACAACTGATTTAATCTCTCGAAGAGTTTTTCTCCCTTTGGGTATAAAGAGGGACCAACTTTTTGATTTGGTTGTTTTCTTTTAAGGCTTCCAAATAATTTATCAATTGTTGTGTTTGATTCATCTACTCTAAACAAATGATAAATTTCTTCACCTTTTACTGAAAAGTTTTTTTCTTTATAAGAGAAAGTGATTTTGTTTAAAATAATTTCTGGTTGCTTTTTATTTCTACCAAAATCAATTCTAATTTGTTTTGGTTGAATAGAATCGGGAAAAACAAAACGGATTTTTTGATTCTTTTTGCTTCCTTTAATTGGCAACCAATACGATTGAACATCATTAAAATCAATTGAGTTTGAGTTTGAATAATATATATTAATGGAATCTGTTTTTTGAATTACAACATCCATCTCCAATTCTAATGAATGATGTTCAACTGGTTTTGAACAACCAAATACAAACCAAAATAAACTGAAAAAAAATGTGTTTTTTAACATCTCATATTAAATAAGCAAATTCAATAAAAAAGCATCTAAAAATATATTAAATTTTTAGATGCTACAAATTTTATAATTAATTTAAATTAATTTCCTTTTGTAATTTCTTGTAACTTTTCTGATAAAAGAATCTGAGGATATAAAATTGGACCTGACTCTTGATCTTTACTCAATCTTTTCAAAGTTGATGTGCCAAGAATAATTTCTGTGTTTTCTTTCATTGGATAAAAATAATTTAATATCTCTACTCCAGATGCTTCAACTTTTTTATCATAGTACTTTAAAGAAAAAGTTTTTAATTCAACATCAGATTGTTCAATATTTTTTCCAAAACCAAAATCAACTCTTAAAGCTGTAGGCAAAACATCTTTTGGTAATTTAAATGTTATATTTTGTGTATTTTCACTTCCTTTAACAGGTATCCACAAAGATTGTTTTTCATTAAAATTAATTGTACCATCTTCCGTATAATAAAGATGAAGATTATCATCTTTTTTAATAATTAAATCAAAAGATACTTTTAGTAAATCTTTATCTACTTCAATTTCTGCTTCTGTTACTGTAGAATCTGTTTTGCTGGTAGTTTTATCGGATTCATTTTTACACGACAAACATGTTAAAAATACTGTTAACGCTATTAATGCTCTTAGTTTCATCTCTAAATAAGTTTTTTGCAAATTTATATGTTTTTTCTTTACAATCTAATTTTTTTTTTAAAATACTATCTTGAAAACATTTTTTTCATTTTTATAAAATAGCTTTCGTAGTACTCAAATGAGATTATGGCAAAAAACAATGTTACTATTATCGATAATAAATATTCTAAAAAAAGGTTTTGAATTTTTAAATACAAAAAGGTTTTTAAAACGATTACTATTGCAATCGAATGATACATATAAAAGCCATAAGAAACTTTACCTGTGTAATTAAAGAATTTGTTTTCTAAATTTAGAATACTATATTTATTCAAAGCTAAGTTTACAATAATAATTGCAAATAAACACGCATAAAATAGATTGTTAAATAATGGAATTTTTACTCCAAAAATTATTAAAACTGCAAGGCATAAATAGGTTAAGATCTGGAAGGTTTTTTTAAAGAGTGTTTCAATAAAAAGTGGTTTATTCGTGGCTAAATATGCTAAAATAGCTCCAATTGCTATAGATTCATAACCCGGAAAATCATAAAACATTTGTATTTTTAGAAATAGATTTTTTTGTATCAAAACATTTTTAAATATAGTTAAAACCAAAATTTTAGAAATTATGTATATTGATAAAAAACAAACTAAAACCGTAATCACTTTGTCTTTAAATTTTACCATCCATGGCCAAATAAAATAATATTGCTCTTCATAACCAATTGACCATGATTGGCTTGCATAGGGAACTGGAGTAAATAGTCCTAAAGCTAGATTTGGTAAAAAAAAGATGAAAAGTAATAATTGTATTGCAAAATTGTCATTCAAATGATTTGAATTAATGTCAAGATTAAAAAATTCAATTTTTGGAAGTATGAAAAAACTTATTAATATAATTAAAAAATATAATGGCCAAATTCTTAAAATTCGTCTTTTATAAAAATCAACTACAGAAACTGTTTTAGTTTCATCTTTCTCTTTTAAAAGTAAAAAAGTAATAAGAAATCCACTTAAAACAAAAAAAAGAATTACTCCAATTTTTCCAAATAAGTTAATTGCAGGGTTTTCAAAATAATTTGGTAGATTAAAAAATTTTTTAAATTGTTCCACATGATGAACTACAACTAAAAAAGCAGCAATTATTCTTAAACCATTCAAATTTGGAAAATATATCTTATTCATTTATAGTGTTAATTTTCAAAAAATTTATCTGACAAATTTAAACCTTCTTTATTAGCTTTTTTATTAATTATATAAACTGCTACTTTGTAGGTCCCTTTTTCCAAATCTTTTGTATTAACTGATATTTTAAATCCTGAATTTGATAAATCATGCTGACTTTTAAAATAACTTGTTACATCTGGTCTTGAAACTTTTTGAGTTGGTAATGATTTAGATTTAGTATCATTTATTAATATAACTGTAATTTCAGAATCTTTTGAATCCAGCCCATCAAAGTAAGCCCATCCAGAAGCCGTTATCATACCATTACTGTTTTCAAAACTTTCAACACTAAACCCAAATTGATCACCGTTATAGGTTTGAAGAGGTGAAAATTTAGTAATATTAACATCTTTTTTTGCATCTTTTAATAAAATAAAGTGTTTTGTCCAGGCGTCAAAACCATCGAAACTTTCATCTACATAAAAATTACTGTTTACAAATTGTTGTGCATTATCTGACAATGTAAAAGGTCTTCCGTGTGCATCTGTATACCAAAAAGGCTTAACCAATACTGGATTTGCAATCATTTCATTTATTACTGTTTCTAAATTTGGCTTTTCTATTAAGTTAAAATTATCTTTTAAATAATAATCAAACCAATATTTCAAACTTGTGTATACAGGTTCTTTAGTTTTATTTTTATCAATGATTAATTGGGATGCTTCTCTAAATTGTGTTTTGCTTGTGCCTTTATAATGTCCTCTTACTACAACTAGGTTAAAAATCATTAACGAAATCAATCCAAAACTAAAAATAGTTCTAATAATAGATGATTGTATCATAGAAATTCCTATCCCAATAATTAATGCAATTGCCGGAAGTATACTTGTGAAATATCTTGGTATTAATAAAGAAGCATTTAAGTATGAGTTAAGTAAAATTACAAATACAAAGATAAAAACCCATGCAAACAATATTGTAAAAGAAAAAATTTCTTTGTCTTTAATAATTTCTTCAGTTGTTATTTGATTGCTTTTTTTCTTAAAAATAGTAATTAAGAAATACATTAAAATTGGTGTAAAAAAGAAAATTGTAATTTCAGAATTACCCAAAAACTCTTTTAATAATATTGTTAATGATTCATTAGTTGGTGCTGGAATCCATGCTGCAACAACTCCAAATAATGTTGATAATTTATATATATTTGGTAAAAATAGTATAACCGTTATTACCGCAATTAGTAGACATTTCTTTATAAAATCTACTCTTTTACTTTTTTCTGTTATTATAAAGTAAATAACTATAAGTATGAATTGAGTAAATAAATTAAATAATCCGAAAAAATTAATATTTAATAATAAACCTGCCAATAATCCATATCTTATAGCATTATTTTTATTTGGTTGTTTTAAAAAAGTAACTAAACCATAGAAAGATGCTATAACACCTAGAAGATAAAATGAATATGGTCTTGCTTCTTGTGAAATTAAAATGGCATATTCACTAAACACTAAAATTAATGCAGCAAAAAGACCCGCTTTTTTATTGTATAATTTTTCACCTAATTTATTTATTGCATAAACACTTAATAGTCCAAATAACGCGGACAATCCTCTTGTGACAATTGGAGAATAACCAAATATAGTATGTGCAATTTTTACCAATAAAAAATATAAATATGGAAATCCTTCTCTATTATTAACTTCTGTAACTATTGCTCCAAAAGAATTTTCTGGATTAGTAATGTTCATGGTATAGATTTCATCCATCCACAAACTTTGTAAATTTATTTTATAAAACCTTAAAAAAACAGCAACTAATAATAGTATAGTTAAAAATTTATTCTCTTTAATGAAATTAATAATTCTTTGCATTTTATTCTAATATATAATTAATCACAGTTTGCACATCTAATTCATAAAACAAAGGTAATCTAACTAATGTATCGGTAAAAGTATCGGTATTTGGCAAACTTCTGCCATCGTGTTTATCAATAAAATATAGGCTTGAATGTAGGCTAATATAATGAAATACAGGGTGTATATCTTTTGCTTTAAGTTTGTTAATTAAAGCGGTTCGTTGTTCCATGCTTTTGCATTTCAAAAAAAACATATGCCCGTTATTTGTAGCATAGTTTGGCACTTGTGGCAGTTCAATTTCATTTGATTTAGCCCAATCTAATAATTGGTTATAATAGGCATTCCAATGCTGATTTCTCACATTTTGAATTGCTGTTAAATTTTCCAATTGCGCCCATAAAAAGGCAGCAATAATTTCAGATGGAAGAAATGAACTTCCAATATCAACCCATCCATATTTATCTACTTCGCCTCTAAAAAACGCAGAGCGATTGGTTCCTTTTTCCCAAATAATCTCAGCTCTGTTAATAAATTGCTCGTCGTTAATTGCTAACATTCCTCCTTCACCTGCAATAATATTTTTGGTTTCATGGAACGAAAATGCGGCTAAATGTCCTATTGAACCCAATGCTTTTTTGATTCCGTCTTTTCCTGTATAATAACTATCTATGGCTTGTGCAGCATCTTCAACAACAAATAGATTGTTTTTTGAAGCCAATTCCATAATTACATCCATATCACAAGCTACACCTGCATAATGAACAGGTACTATTGCTTTGGTTTTTGATGTAATTAAGGATTCAATTTTTGATACATCAATATTGGGATGATTTGGCATACTATCAGCAAAAATTATTTTTGCTCCTCTAAGTACAAATGCATTTGCAGTTGAAACAAAAGTATAAGATGGCATAATTACCTCATCTCCTTCTTTAATATTAATAAGTATAGCGGCCATCTCTAAAGCATCAGTACATGATGTTGTTAGTAAAGCTTTTTTAAAACCAAATTTAGTTTCAAAAAATTTTTGACATTTTTGAGTATATTTTCCGTTTCCTGAAATTTTACCTGAAAAAACAGCATCTGTAATATATTCAGTTTCTTTTCCTGTTAAAAATGGTTTGTTAAATGGGGTCATAAAAATTTTATTAATTTAGCTGGCTTACCAACATATATTCCACTTCTATTTATAGATTTTACTATTACAGTTGCCGCACCAAAAATAGTTTCTTTTACAATAGATATTTTATCTTTTATTACGGTGCCAATTCCGATAAAACATTCATCTCCAATAGAACAAAATCCTGCAATTGATACTATTGGTGCTAAAAAGCAACTCAATCCAATTGATGTGTCATGAGCTATTGTACAATTTAAATTAATTATTGAATTATCTTTTATCATTACATTTTTATCTACAACACTCTTTGGATACATTACACATCCGTCACCAATACTTTCCGATTCATCAACCCAACAAGTTGAATGAATAATTTTTCCAAACTTAACTTTATCTTTTAAGGTCAAATATTTTTCTGTCCTTACTTTTAAATGATTGTATCCTATTCCATTCAACATTTCCTTAAATTTTTTTTTTCGTTGTAATCATTAATTAATTGATTTGTATTTCCAGAAATTTCATCTCCAACACTAAAATCATCATAAAAAAAACTTAATCATAATGGCCGTCATTTAAAGCAAAATTAGCAATTTGTTTACCAAGTCCTCCTGCGCCTAATATTGCTAAAACTTTACTCAAAATTCTTTTAATAATTACACTAGGTCTTCCTTGAACTTGTTTAAAAATTTTATAAATATAGATTCCTATTAATCCTAAAAAAGTTGATATAATTCCTAAAATTAACACATTAATAGCAACAATTGATGTCCAACCTAATTGAACTTCATATTGATGAATAATTTTTTGTATCGATAAATATATTAAAAAAAGAAAGCTGAAAAAGGAAATTGATATACCAATGTAAAATAACCATTCTAAGGATTTTCCGGAAAAAGATGTAATGGCTTGCGACATTAATTCAGCTCTTCGTTTTATAGTATAAGTGCTTGCTCCTTCGCGCTCTCCAATTTCTACAGGGATGCCTTTTTGATTAAAGCCTACCCAATACATCATACCCCTTTTAAATAGATTAGCATCTTGTAAACGCAAAAAATTATTTACATATTGTTTAGTCATTAATCTTTCTGTCAAAATATTATGTGGAATTTTAGTGTCTGATAATTTATTAATCAAAACCCGAAAAATACTTCCGGCTTTTTTTTTAATAAAATTACCTTTTCTTACTTCTTGATAACCATATACTATATCTAAAGAAGTATCCTTTTTTATTTCATTGTAGTAATCAACCAAAACACTTGGTGGTGTTTCTAAATCATTATTATTTAAAAAAACATATTCTCCAGACGCAAAATTTAATCCTGCAGTAATAGCATAATGTTGCCCAAAGTTTCTACTTAATTTAAATCCTCTAACATTTGAATTATTCTTTGAAATCTCAGTGATTTTTTGCCAAGATTTATCTGGACTAAAATCATCAACTAAAATAATTTCAAAGGAATTAAAAGCCGAAGGAATATTATTTGATATTCTTTCTACTAATTCATCTAAAACTAATTCAGCCCTATAAACTGGGGAAACTATTGATAATTTCATATGCTAATAAATTACTCTTCCTGTAAATAATTCTTCTACGTCTATATTCTCTTCAGGAATCAAGTTCTTTAAAATTACATTTCCTGTTGCTACAATACTACCTTCAATATACTGAACTGGATAAACAAACATATCATTAGATCCTCTATGATATACTTTAATTGTTTCAGCATGTAAATCAGCTCCATAAAAACGACCATCCCCAAAATAAAAATTTAACAACATTTGGTTGCAATGACCATTTATATATAAATTAGAAACCGTATTGCTTTCAACAACAAATTGGTTGTTGTCAACATGGATATAAAAATCTCCTGTTCCTGCGCCATCCCCATCATCACCTAATGAAAATAATCGCACAATTGGCGAATGCAATATTCCTTGTGATTGTATCTTTTGTTCTGTTTTACAATGTAATTCTAATTCTGAAATTAATGGTATTGATGAAATTGATCCATCTGGAATAGTAATATAAACCTTAGTTTGCCCATAATCTCGAGATAAGTTACAAGTGGAATTATCTTTTACCTCAAGCATATCGCCATTTAATCTTACTTCTAAATCATCTATTATATGTTCAGAAGTAGTAACTTTTACTTCATAATTGGGGCCTTCTTTAATCACTAAACCAATACCACTATACACTTTTATCTTTGAGAAACCTTCTAAAGGAAATATTTGCGTTACTTGATTTCCATTTCCTTTAAAACAATCTTCTGAAATACCACAAGCAGTTGCTAAAAATAGACAACACAAAAGAGCAATATGTAAAACACTTTTTTTCATATTATAATCGTATTCCAATTGTAGCTTCAATAGCTTCCGCTCTTCCTCCGTGTGTTTTTAAACCAACTCCAGAGAAAATATTTTTGTAAATATAATATTTTAC
>JBILST010000186.1:0-4841 GCA_044371865.1 Flavobacterium sp. | reverse complement strand
AATATGAAAATAACAGTTATAGGTGGTGGTCCAGGCGGACTTTACTTTTCGATATTAACCAAAAAAGCAATGCCACATTGCCAAATCGATATTTACGAACGCAACAAACCAGATGATAGTTTTGGTTTTGGTGTCGTTTTTTCTGATGAAACATTAGGGGAATTCCTAAAACGCGATATGCAATCCTATGAATTAATTCGTAGTAAATTTGCTTATTGGGACGATATCATTGTCGCTCGTGATGGTGAATCGGTAAATATTGCAGGAAATGGCTTTTGTGGATGTTCTCGAAAAACATTGTTACAATTATTACAACAACGTTGTATTGAAGAAGGCGTAAATTTACATTTCGAACAAAATGTAGATGATTTATCGCAATTTGCCGATTCAGACATCATTTTAGCTTCAGACGGAATTGCAAGTGCCATTAGAACACAATACCAAAAAGAATTCGGAACCAAAATCGAATTAAAGAAAAACCGCTTCGTTTGGTTAGGTTCTACAAAACCGCTAGACGCCTTTACCTATTTCTTCAGAAGTACGCCTCACGGAACCATTGTTGCTCACTCCTATCAATATGAAGAAGGCATGAGTACGTGGATTTTTGAATGTAGTGATGAAACTTGGCAAAAACATGGTTTTGAAGTGACCAATGAAGAAGATACGATGACCAAAATCGCTGAAATCTTCAAAGATGAATTAGATGGACATCCGCTGATTTCAAATAAATCGCATTGGCGCCAGTTTCCACATGTAACGAATGAAAAATGGTATCATAACAACATTGTTTTATTAGGCGATGCAAAAGCTACAGCCCATTATTCTATTGGTTCAGGAACTAAATTAGCCATGGATTGCGCCATCGGATTATCGGATGCAGTAATTGCCAATCCAAATAACGTACAAGCCGCTTTTGAGCAGTACGACAAGTCAAGAAGAAATACGGTAGAAATGATTCAATATGCTGCAATCGTTTCTTTAGATTGGTTCGAAAATATGGATCGTCACATGCAACATTCCTTCCAACAATTTGCTTTTGGATGCATGACCCGATCTAAAAAAGTGACATATGAAAATTTACGTTTAAGAGATAGTTTGTTTACTGATAAAGTTTTAGAAGAATTCAATGACAATTGCAATGTCAATATCAAACATCAATCAGCAGCTTTTTCAAAATTCAAATTAAGAGAACTAGAACTCCCAAACCGCATCGTTATGGCGCCAATGGGACAATATTCCGCTACAGACGGATTGGTTTCTGATTGGCATTTAGTGCATTATGGAAGTCGTGCTACTGGTGGCGTGGGATTAATCATCACCGAAATGACCGCCATTTCCGAAACCGGAAGAATTACTGAAGGTTGTGCTGGAATTTACAATGCAGAACAATTGAACCAATGGAAAAAGATTACTGATTTCATTCATGATAATTCTTCTACTAAGATAGGAATTCAATTAGGACATTCTGGACGAAAAGGAGCTACGAAAAAACCTTGGGAAGGCAACGGACCAATGGAAACACCTTGGAATTTAATTTCCGCTTCTCCTATTCCATTCAATGAAAATTTCTCCACTCCAAAAGAAATGACTTTGGAAGATATGAAGGAAATCAAAGCACAATTCGTACAAGCGGCAAAAAATGCAGACGAAGCTGGATTTGATATGATTGAATTACAAGCTCATCACGGCTTTTTATTGGCTTCTTTCTTATCACCATTAACCAATATTCGTACCGATGAATTTGGTGGAAGTATCGATAACCGTTTGAAATATCCGTTGGAAGTTTTTAAAGCCATTCGTGAAGTATTTCCAACTGAAAAACCAATTTCAGTACGAATTTCAGCAACAGATTGGGTCGAAAACGGAATTTCGGAACAAGAAGTAATCACTATTGCAACCGCTTTCAAAAATGCTGGAGCTGACATCATCAATGTTTCAACAGGAAATACGGTCGCAGGACAAAAACCATTAACGGGAAGAATGTGGCAAACGCCTTTTTCAGATGCTGTTCGAAATACTGTTCATATTCCAACCATTACCGCTGGATATATTCAAGACATCGACCAAATTAACACCATAATTCTTAATGGAAGAGCCGATTTAGTCGCTTTAGGACGTCCTTTATTGTTAGATGCTAATTTCGTTAGAAATGCTCAGGCTTACGAACAATTTCAAGCAAATGATATTCCAAATCCATATAAAATGGGGGTTTCTCATTTGTATCCACTTAAGGCTTCAGAAAGAAAACAAGCGGAAGGCATGAAAAAAGCATTAAAACCGAAGAGTAATAAGAAATAAGTAATTTCATCAATAAATGAATTTAGAAGAAAATAATCATAAAAAAATTACTTTTAAGTATTATAGCAATATTCTAGAAGAAGAAGTTGTTGAAACAATGTGGTGTGAAATAATTGATGAATCAAAAGGAATTTACAAACTTGATAATATTCCTTTCTATGGCCCATTAATTGCTTCTGATGATATTTTTTATGCAGAACTTGATGAGAACGAAGAAAGATTAGTTTTCAGAGAAGTTATCGAAAGTTCTGGAAATTCAGTAGTTCAAGTAGTAATTCTTAATGAAGATTTTGATAAAGATATTATAAGAAATAAAGTTTTTGAATTAGGATGTGAATCAGAAGGTATGAATGATAATTTTTTTGTTATTGAAATTCCTATCGATGTAAATTATAATTCAATAAAAAAATTACTCGATGAATATGAAAACAACAAGTTTATTGAATATGCCGAACCTATTTTATCTATTAAACATCAAGATGATATTATTGAAATTAATTCGTAATTAAATGAAAGATAATTTCGCTCACAATAGTTTACCAGCTCTGGAATTACAACCAGATTATACCTTTTTGGATTTACCGCAATTTCAACAACCAGAAATGCTGAATTGTGTAGATAGATTGTTGGATAGTCACATTCGTGAAGATCGTGGCAACAATATTTGCATTCGTACTTTTGAGGAAACTTGGACGTATCAAGATTTGTTTGAAAAAGCAAATCAAATTGCACGTGTTTTAGTGGATGATTTAGGATTGAAATCAGGCAATCGTGTTTTGATTCGTTCGGCTAATAATCCAATGATGGTCGCGTGTTGGTTTGCCATTCTAAAAGCAGGTGGAATTGTAGTGGCAACCATGCCATTACTTCGTTCCAAAGAATTGACTACGATTATCGATTGCGCTGAGATTTCACACGTCTTGTGTGATAAGGAATTGGAAGAAGAAATCCATTTGGTAAAATCTGATTTCTTAAAACAAACTTGTTTTTACGGAAATTCACAATTAGAAGAATTAATGGCTTCTAAACCCACTACTTTCCATAATTATCATTCTAAATCAGATTCGGTAGCTTTAATTGGTTTTACTTCTGGAACTACAGGTTTACCTAAAATGACAGCACATTATCATAAAGATATTTTGAATATTTGCGAAGCGTTTCCAAATTATTCGCTCCAACCTACTCCAAATGATATTTTCACAGGCAGTCCACCATTAGGATTTACCTTTGGTTTGGGCGGATTGGTTTTGTTTCCAATGTATTTCGGAGCTTCAACATTTCTAATTGAAAAACCGAGTCCAGACTTATTATTGAAAGCTATTCAAGATTTTAAAATAACGATTTGCTTTACCGCCCCAACGGCTTGGCGAATTATTACTACTAAAGTTAAAGAGTACGATATTTCAAGTATGAGAAAATGCGTGTCCGCAGGTGAAACGTTACCATTCAAAGTTTGGCAAGATTGGTATGATGCTACAGGCTTAAAAATCATTGACGGAATCGGAGCTACCGAAATGTTGCATATTTTTATTTCATCCAACGAAGAGAACATGAAACCCGGCGCAACAGGTAAAGCAATTACAGGTTATGAAGCCAAAATCATAGACCAACAAGGCAACGAAGTACCAAGAAATGAAGCCGGAAGATTAGCCGTTCGAGGAATTACAGGGTGTAAATACCTTAACCGAGAAGAAAAACAACGCGATTATGTTGAGAATGGTTGGAACATCACAGGTGATATTTTCCGTCAAGATGAAGAAGGTTATTTTCATTTTGTAGCACGTGGCGATGATATGATTATTTCTTCGGGCTATAATATTGCGGCAATTGAAGTAGAATCCGTACTTTTAACCCATGAAGATATTTTAGAATGTGCTGTGGTTGGTTTGCCTGATGAAGAACGAGGAATGTTAGTTTGTGCGCATATTGTATTACACGATACAACTAAAGCAACAGATGTAATGAAAAATCGTATTCAACACTGGTTCAAAGAAGTAGCTGCTCCATATAAATATCCAAGAGTAATTAATTTCGTGGAATGTTTACCAAAAACGGAGACTGGGAAAATACAGCGATTTAAGTTAAAATAAGTATAAAGATTTTAGTATTAAGTATCAAGACATATATAATGGGTCAATTTACAAAACAAGAAAAAGTACGCTTCCAACATGTTGATTATGCTGGAATTGTCTTCTATCCCCGATTTTTAGAAATGCTAAACGGCTTGGTTGAAGATTGGTTTGAAGAAGCGTTAGACCGACCCTTTTCAAAAATGCATGAAACCAATGGTATTCCAACAGTTGATTTGAAAATTCAATTCAAAAATGCCGCACGTTTGGGCGAAATCTTGACCAAAAAACTTTGGGTAAAAGAATTAAAAAATTCTTCGATTGTTTGTGGTTTTGTATTTATAAATGAAACGGACGCTACCGTATTAGAAGGCGAAGTTACACTGGTAAATGTTGCTTTCAATGCAGAAAGAAACGGCATTAAAGCCGAACCTTTCACAGAAGAAATGAAGAATAAAATTATGAATTACCAAT
>JBILST010000020.1:0-16297 GCA_044371865.1 Flavobacterium sp. | reverse complement strand
TAATTAACCCAATATAAAAATACTATATTTGTAAAAATAATGAATATGAATCCTACTAAAATATGGTTGTCTTCCCCGCATATGGGTGGAAGTGAACAAAAATATGTTCAAGAAGCTTTTGATACCAATTGGGTTGCTCCTTTAGGTCCTAATGTTACTGGTTTGGAAAATGATTTAGAAAATTATTTGAAAGAAAATAGGAGTGTTGCCGCTTTAAGTTCGGGAACAGCTGCTTTGCATTTGGCTTTAATTTTAGCTGGAGTTCAAGCGGGGGATGAAGTGATTTGTCAGAGTATGACTTTTTCTGCTTCCGCTAATCCTATTTTGTATCTTGGTGCCACTCCCATTTTTATTGATAGTGAAAAAGAAACTTGGAATTTATGTCCTATTGCTTTAGAGCAAGCTATTGTAGATAGAATTGCAAAAGGGAAAAAACCTAAAGCTATCATTGGTGTACACTTGTATGGTATGCCTTTTAAAGTGGATGAAATTGTTGCGCTTTCAAAAAAGTACGAAATACCTCTTATTGAAGATAGCGCTGAGGCCTTAGGAAGTACTTATAAGGGTCAAAAATGTGGGACTTTTGGGGCTTTTGGTGTATTGTCTTTTAATGGAAATAAAATCATAACTACTTCTGGTGGCGGTGCTTTGGTTTGTAAAAATATTGTTGATAAAGAAAGAGCTGTTTTTTTTGCAACACAATCTCGAGATCAGGCACCACATTATCAGCATTCTGAAATTGGTTATAATTATAGAATGAGTAATATATGTGCTGGAATTGGTCGTGGACAAATGGAGGTTTTGGATCTTAGAATTCAGCAAAGACGAGCGATGCATCTTCTTTATCAAGAAATTTTTGATGATATAGATGCGGTTTCGTTGTTCAATGAACCTACACAAGATTATTTTTCCAACCATTGGTTGAGCGCTATTGTTTTAGAGTCGTATGAAAAAAGAGAATCGTTACGTTTGATTTTAGAAGCTGGTAATATCGAGTCTAGGCCGTTATGGAAACCTATGCATTTACAACCTATTTTTGAGAAATATCCTTATTATGGTGCTCATGTTGCTGAAGGTTTGTTTGAAAAAGGATTGTGTTTGCCATCGGGCTCTAATTTGAGTGTATTAGACCAAGAGCGAATTAAAGCAGCCATAACTACATTTTTTGAGTAATCGTTGTGCTTTGAGGGTTTGATTTTCAACTCTTTGTAGTAAAAAAGTAAAATGATTAAATGTGCTCTATGATATTTTTTACACAAATAAGAATTGGTTACAAAGGAATTCCTTTTACTATTTATAAGTTTAGGACCTATACAAAAGATGGGGCTAAGCCTACTTTTTTGGGTGCTATTTTGAGGAAAACCAAGTTAGACGAATTGCCACAACTCTATAATTTGATGAAAGGGGATATGGTTTTAGTAGGTCCAAGGCCTGATATTTCAGGTTATGCGGATGTGTTAAGTGGTGATGATAGTGTTGTTTTAGATGTAAAACCAGGTATTACGGGTTTGGCCTCTTTAAAATATAGAGATGAAGAATTGATATTGGCCAAGCAACCCCATCCACTTGTTTATAATGATGAAGTTATTTGGCCTGATAAAGTGAGGATTAATAAATGGTATGTTCGTAATCGTACGTTTTGTATGGATTTAAAAATTATTCTTTACACGATAATTCCTTTGCCTTTTGATGTGGATGCTTATATTGAAAATTATTAATTGGATGAATTAAAGTGATTTATTGCAGTATCCTAAATTGGTGTTTTGGGTCTGTTTTAAATTAAAAATAATAAAGAACTTCATGGGTAGGTGTTTGCTAATTTCTAATCCTTTCGGTTGTTTCGGATTACATTAATTTGTGTTATATTTGTAAATAAAATAAAATTTATGAAAAGAGGAGTTGTGCTTCAATTGATAGGAATACTGGTGTTACTTTCTTCTTGTGTGTCTAAAAAAGATATTGTTTATTTAAATGATTTAAAAGCCAATGAAAACACTAATTTTCAATGGTCAGATGTTGTTGTTCAGCCAAATGATATTATTAGTGTAAAAATAACTTCTGAAGATTTAGAATTAGCAAATCCTTATAATTTAGCTTCAGGACAGCAGGCTGTTCAAGGAACTCAGTTGCTTTTGCAAGGGTATTTGGTGTCTAATGAAGGTAAAATTAATATTCCTGTTTTAGGAGAAATTGAAGTCAAGAATTTGAGTTATTCTCAAATTGAAACCAAAATTCAAGATGAGTTAAAGACTAAGCAGCTCTTGAAAAATCCAATCGTAGTATGTAGGATTTTGAATGCAAAGGTAACCATATTGGGAGAAGTTAAAAGCCCGGGTACTTATACTTTTTATGAAAACAATTTGACTATATTACAGGCTTTGGGTTTGGCAGGAGACTTAACTATTAATGGTGTTAGAACAACTATTAAAATCATCCGATTAGAGAATAATAAGCAACTTATAGGAGAGATAGACTTGACCAAGAAAAACTGGATGAATTCTCCTTATTATTTTATAAAACCTAATGATGTAATTATAATAGATCCTAATATTGCCAAGGTAAAATCTGCTGGTATTATTGGCAATGCTGGTACTTTGCTAGGTACTATTTCAATTCTTTTCTCTTCATTTTTACTAATACAACGCCTTTAATCTCTCTTTAATGAATACCACAGACGTTAATCCAAAAAAGCCCGAACAATTTGATTTAAAAACAGAAGTTTTTAAATATCTGCCCTTTTGGTATTTGTTTGTAATTGGGGTCATTGTTGCATTAGTTGGTGTAAATGTTTATTTGAGGTATCAAAGTAATATTTATCAGTCTAAAACGGTTATTAAATTATTAGATGATTCTAATTCCGATTTTAAAATGCCAACGAGTGGTGTTAATTTCTTTATGCGCAGTAAGATTAATATCGAAAACGAAAAGGAAATTATTAAATCTAATCGATTAATAGCTAAAGTTGTTCAAGAATTACAATTGTATAACCAATTTTTTGTAGAAGGCAATATCCGAGTTTCTGAAGTATACGGTAAAGATATTCCCCAAGTGCAATGGATTGGTGATCAAGAAGAAATTAATTTATTAAAAGGTTCTTGGAACATGTCCTATAACTATAGAGGATATGTTTGGAACGAAGATGGTAAGTGGCGAAAATACAATAAAATTTATGATTTCAAAGGGGTTTCTATGCAAGTGGTGGCGCCAATTGAACTTCATAAATCTTCTAAAACGGTGAAGGTTACAAAGTCTAAATTAGAAGATGCAGTTGCACGTTTAAAAGGAAATATTGAAGTGAGTTTACTAGGTGAAGAAAGTGAATTGTTAGAGATTTCTACTAAAGGACCCTTAATTGAGAAAAACAATGCTGTTTTAAATACCTTAACTGATGTGTTTGATCGGGATGGACGTGAAGATAGACAGCGCATTTTTAAGAAAACCATTGATTTTGTTAATGCACGGTTTGAGTTTTTATTCAAAGAGTTAGATACTATAGAATTGAATAAAGCTAATTATAAAAAAGAACAAAAGTTATCTTTTCTAGAAGGCGATTCGGAAGTATTATTGCATACTAAAACGCTTTCAGCAACTGAATATGAACAAGCCAAAACCCAATCTTTGTTGAGTGGAATTATTATTGTTGCTCTAAAAGATGTAAAAGATAATGAGTTGTTGCCTGCTAATATTGGTTTGGAAGAAATGCAAGTCAACGAGTTGGTGAAACAATACAATGACGTGGTGCTAGAAGCGCAAAGAGTAATTACTAATGGCGGTAACAATCATCCAAATGTTGAAAAGCTAATTAGTGTTCAAAAAAACTTAAAAGAAAGTATTAGATACTCTTTAAAAGCTTATCAAAAAGTTTTAGAAACAAAGATACAATCTATCGATCAGGTAAAATCTATGCAAGAATTTCAGTATGGTGCTATCCCGTTTCAAGAAAAAACGATTAGAGCGATTGAGCGTCAACAAAAAATTAAAGAGACTTTATACTTGCTGCTCTTACAGAAAAGAGAAGAAGCTAGTGTTAATTTAGCGATTATCAATCCATCTATTAAGATTGTTGATGAAGCAATACCTAATTATTCTCCTTTATCTCCTAAAAGAGGTGTTGCCTATTTGTCTGCTTTTTCTTTAGGATTATTAATACCCTTTGGGTTAATATTTGTATATTATTTGTTTGATAATAAGATTCATAAAAAAGAAACTATTGAAAGGGAATTAATTGGTATGCCGGTATTGGCAGAGATACCATTTATAGATGATTCGAACAAAATGTTGCATAAGAATGATCGCTCCGTTTTGTCAGAGGGATTTAGAATTTTAGTTGCTAATTTGAATTATATTATTCCGTTCAATGCTAAAAATCATATCATCTTTGTGTCCTCTACAATCAAAGGTGAAGGAAAAACTTTTGTGGCCTCTAACTTAGCATTGACCTTGTCCTCTTTAGGGAAAAAAGTGGTAATTGTGGGTACAGACTTACGAAATCCTCAGTTGCATAAAGCTTTAGATACCACGAGAGAACGATTAGGTTTGGTTAATCTGTTGGTAGATAGTGAAGTAACTTTAAAAGATTGCATTACCAAGGAACTGATTAATGATATTCCATTAGATATCATTTATTCGGGTGATATCCCGCCTAATCCAACAGAATTATTGGCAAATGGAAATTTAGAAACTGTTTTAGACTCGTTAAGAGAAATCTATGATTATGTTATTGTGGATACAGCGCCTACTTTGCTAGTAGCGGATACAACTATTATTACTAAATATGCAGATACCATGCTTTATGTTATTAAGGCAAATTATACGCAAAAACAGTTTTTACCTTATATCAATAATTTACAACAACAAAATAAAATTAAAAACACTTCAATTGTTTTTAACAATGTTGGTCAAGATGCTGGATTTGGTAAAGGATATGCGTATGCGTATCAATACAATTACGGCTATGGCTACGGTTACGACTCAAATACGAGTTTGCCGGTAAGATTTGCTAAAATGAAAAGAGTGTTTAAGAAAATGTTTAAATTAGAATAGTATTAAACTTTTGATTCGCAGCTACTATGTTTTCTAATTTAGTTCTGTTCTTTTGATTCAAACTCATGGGTATTTTGTCTGTGAACTTGAGGTGTTCTATCCTATGAGTGTCTGTTCCTAAAAAGTCATACATATCTAAATCAAGAAGTTTTTCGCATAAATATTTTACCTCAGGGCCATAATGACCAATTAGTGATAAGCTGTTCATTTGAAAATATAAATCAAACGTTTTTAAGCGTTCAAATGCTTTAATGTTGTTTTTCCAATATAGATAACGCTCGGGGTGCGCTAGTATTAATTTATATCCTTTTAATTTTAGTTGAAAAAGTGTTTCCATAATAGGTTCTAACGGAGCAAATAGCATCGAGAATTCTATTAAAATGAAATTTCCAGGTAAGGTTAATAGTTGTTTTTGCTGCATCCAATTTTCTAAATAGACGTCCGCAAGGTATTCGCTGGCTACTCCTTTAATAAATGATGAATCAGTTGTTTTGCAATAGTTAGTGTAGGCTAATGTAATATCAGCAGCTGTATTGTTCCATTGTCCTGGATAAGTGTGTGGGGTTGCAAAAGCAGCTGTTATGCCCAATTCTTGCATGCTATTGCATAGTATAATTGTTTCGTCTACTGATTTAGAACCGTCGTCAATTCCCCATAAAAGGTGGTTGTGTATGTCGACAAATCCATCTTTCCATAAGTCTTTCCAAAAAACCTTTTTCTTAGAAACCCAAAACATATATAATTGCTCTATTAGAATTTATTTGCAAAAGTACAATATAATTGCTTAAAAAGGGATCTCATTCCTTTTTTTGTTCTGTTTCGTTGTCTAAAAGAACTATTCAAAAGGAATGGTTATCAACTTGTGATTTTTATTCTGAATTGTGTTGTTGTCTACTTCATTTGTTATGCCCGTTGAAATTTTTTATTGCAATTATGGTTGCCGTATTCCATTTTTTATGCAACTGTTTTGTTTTTCTTCTTTCTTTATTGGAGAATCCTATGTATAGGTAGGCAATCCACAAATTTTTGTTTTGGAGTTTGTCTAAGTTGAAGCTTAAATCATTTTTTTTGTTTGCTCTTTCCAAAATAATTTCATTACTGTATTGGGTTTCAAAATTATCTTCAAGGTAGTTCCAATTGGCTATTGCAATTTGAAAATGTATTTGATTTGCTTCTGTTTCGGGCCAAATAATATCTTCTTCAACATTTATTCTAGATAAATTGATGTTGTTTTTTTGCCAATTGAATGTTGTGTTTTTCTTTAGAATTTTCTTTAAAGGTCTTAATTTGTTTCCTTCAAAGTTTACTAGTATTTCATCTAGTTCTGGTATTTTTAGTCCGTTTTCTAGTTTTCGTTCCCCTATAGGATGTGTTGTGTCTTCCTCAAGGATTTCGAATAATAATTGGTTGACTCTTCCTGCAAATGATACTTCTTTTGCTTTGTCATAGAATTGCTTTGCTAATTGTCGGAATATAATGGATTTTTTAGCACAATTGCCAAATTCAGTACTGTGTTGTCTAATTTTATCAAAAACTTTATTTTCCGCAAATTGTTTTTTAGTAACTCCTGAATTTCCTTTTTCTCTAGCTAAGTTTTGATTTGAAGCGTTATAGAACGTTATGTCACTAATAGTTCCTTTGATTTTGAATGGTGCGATTACTTTTGCCATAGTTTATTAATTTTTTTTTGTAAAATTAATTTCTTTTTTAATTGGTTTTACGTCGTTAGATAAGACAAAATAGGACATTTGTGTCGATTTAGGACATTTGGTATTTTTTTCTTTCGGGTTGCGAGTTAAGAGTTAAGAGTTTCAAGTTTTGGGTTTCGAGTTGTAGGTTTTTACACTGAGGTGCACGGAGTTTTTTTTGATGTGTTTTGTGTTTAGAGAGTTTAACAGAGGCGTTGCACTTTTTTGATATGTTTTGTGTTGAGAGTGTTTCGCAGAGGCGTTGCACTTTTTTGGTTTTTGCATCGATATGCATGGAGTTCTTTTTGATATGCTTTGTGTTGAGAGTGTTTCGCAGAGGCGTTGCACTTTTTTGATGTGTTTTGTGTTGAGAGAGTTTCACAGAGGCGTTGCACTTTTTTTGGGTTTTGCACCGAGATGCATGGAGTTTTTTTGATATGCTTTGTGTTGAATAGAGTTTCACAGAGGCGTTGCACTTTTTTTGGGTTTTGCACCGAGATGCATGGAGTTTTTTTGATATGCTTTGTGTTGAATAGAGTTTCACAGAGGCGTTGCACTTTTTTGATATGTTTTGAGTTTCAAGTTTCAAGTTTTGGGTTGTTTTGGGGTTGAATTGTAATTTACAAAAGAGATTATTAATAATGGTTTGCTTCTTATCCAAAAAAGGTTAATTTTGAATCATTAATATAGAAAGTACTATCCAGCATGAATAAAACTGAATTTTCAGAAGAAGAATGGTTGTTTGAGATTGCTCCAAAAGACAATTTTTTTTCATTGCATTTAAAAGAGGTTTGGCGTTATCGCGACTTGCTCATGTTGTTTGTAAAGCGTGATGTGGTAACGGTATACAAGCAAACAGTTTTGGGGCCCCTGTGGTATCTCATACAACCGTTGTTTACTTCTATTATTTTTACAATTATTTTTAATAATGTAGCTGGTATACAAACGGGAGAAACCCCTGCTTTTTTGTATAATTTAGCAGGTGTTATGGTTTGGAGTTATTTTACTTCCTGCTTGAATGATACATCAGATACTTTTAAAAAAAATGCCTCTATATTTGGTAAAGTTTATTTTCCTAGACTCATAGTTCCTTTATCTATCGTAATTTCTAATTTGGTTAAATTTGGGATTCAATTTTTAATTTTCGTAGTCTTTTATATTTATTTTGCTTTTCAAGGTATGGCAATACAATTCACAACTTCTACTTTATTTTTTCCTATTTTAGTAGCTTTAATGGGGATTTTGGGATTAGGATTGGGGTTGATAATTTCTTCTTTAGTTACTAAATATCGCGACTTAAGTTTCTTGGTTGGTTTTGGAGTCCAGTTGCTAATGTATGTTTCGGCGGTCATGTATCCTATGGCATTGCTAAAAGAGAAACTACCTGCTTTTGGATGGTTAATTGAATATAATCCTTTGGCTTATGTTATAGAAACAGCACGTTATATGTTGTTGCATGAGGGTAGTATTTCCATTTCAGGATTATTGTATACAACAGGCGTCACCCTAGTTGTTTTTTTTCTTGGCTTGATAATTTTTAATAGGACAGAAAAGAGTTTTATTGATACTGTATAAAAAATGAGTAAAAAAGATATCATATTAAAAGTTGAAAATATTTCTAAGCAATACCGTTTAGGAACTGTCGGTACAGGAACCTTGAGCCATGATTTAAATCGTTGGTGGCATGCTGTAAGAGGTAAAGAAGACCCCTATTTAAAAGTAGGTGAGACTAACGACCGAAGTTCCAAGGGAACTAGCGATTATGTTTGGGCTTTACAGCATATTAATTTTGAAGTAGAAAGAGGAGAGGTTTTAGGAATTGTAGGTAAAAATGGCGCAGGAAAATCTACCTTATTAAAGATATTGTCAAAAGTTACCGCCCCTACCACAGGTGTTATTAAATCCCGAGGAAGAATTGCCTCTTTGTTAGAAGTTGGAACCGGTTTTAATCCAGAACTTACAGGGAGAGAAAATATCTATTTGAATGGTGCTATTTTAGGAATGACTAAAAAGGAGATTACTTCTAAATTAGATGAAATAATAGCCTTTAGTGGTTGTGAACGTTATGTAGATACTCCTACAAAACGTTATAGTAGTGGTATGACTGTTCGTTTAGCTTTTGCTGTAGCTGCCTTTTTAGAGCCAGAAATATTAGTAGTAGATGAGGTTTTGGCAGTAGGTGATGCTGAGTTTCAAAAGAAGGCCATTGGTAAAATGCAAGATATTTCACGTGAAGGAGGAAGAACCGTTTTATTTGTTAGTCATAACATGGCGGCAGTAAGAAGTTTGTGTACTCGAGGAATCTTAATGGAACAAGGTCAAATAAAATTCAATGGCGCTATTGATGAAGTTATTGATTTATATTTAGAATCTGCCTCAAATGAAAACTCTTTAGCTTCTTATCGTAATTCAAGTTCCCAAAAAAGTACTTACGTGTCTTCTATAGAGTTGTTTTCAGCTGAAGGTAAAGTTATGAATAAAGCTTTCTTGATGGGAGATCGCATACAATTAAAAATGTTTGTAAAAAACAATCAAGTATTAAAGAATTTATTATCAAGTGTTTTAATAAAAACAATTACAGGTACTAGGGTATGCGCTATTAGGACAAAAGAAATGTTAAATGAACGACTTGTTGCGAATGGAGATTTTTGTTTGACGATTGATAATATCAATGAGAATTTAATGCCTGGTATATACACTCTCACTTTTTCATTAGGTAATGACAGTGATACATTTGAGATTATTGAGGACTGTATGAATTTTGAAATTGTAGCCAATGATGTTTATAATACTTCTAAAATTCCCAAAGGTAATTTTGTGATTTTTTCAAAATCAAGTTGGACTTTATCTGAAACTAATGAATAAAATACACGTTTATTGGTGGGCGCTTGGAGCACGTGGTGCTGTAGATAATTATGGGGATATTTTAGCTCCTTATTTGGCTGAAAAACTATCTGGCAAGCAGGTTGTGAAAGTTTCGCATCCTATGCAGCGCTGGTATAAATGGTTTATCAAACACTATGTTACTGTGGGTAGTATTATTTGTGCAGCAAGTAAAAATTCAATAGTTTGGGGAAGTGGAATTATTAAGCAAAATGAAAATGTAAGGGCTGCTAAATTTGTAGCTGTGCGAGGTCCAAGAACGAGAAAACGCTTATTAGAATTAGGTTATTCTGTTCCCGAAGTGTATGGTGATCCCGCATTATTATTGCCAAAATTTATTCCTAATACGGTTGAAAAAAAGTATACACTTGGAATCATTCCGCATTATGTTGATTACGATAGTGTTGTAGCTCAATTTAAAGATCATACAACAGTTAAGGTAATTAATTTAATGACTGATGATGTGGTGAAAACTACAAAAGAAATATTGGAATGCGAACAAATTATTTCTTCTTCATTGCATGGTGTTATTGTTTCGCATGCTTATGAAATTCCCGCTTTATGGGTTAAATTTTCTACTAAATTGGCAGGTGATAATATTAAGTTTTATGATTATTTTGAATCACTAGACATGGCCTATTTTCAAGAGTTTTATATCAATCCTTCTGAAAGTTTGATTACTGATTTTGAAAAATTATTGATTGAGAATACTGCTATTTTACTGCCTTCAAAAAATAAGTTAATTCAAACACAAGAAGCACTTTTAGCTTCATGTCCGTTTAAAAAATGAGAAAAGGGCCTAATTTATCAAAAGATATTTTAATTACAACGAGTGAAGTTTCACATCGAGTAATCATTCCTTTGTATATTCCAAATGAAGCCGATTATTACAAAGAGTCTTATCAAATTTTTGAGTATTGTTTGTTTTCGGTGCTCAAAACTAGTGTTACTCCATTAAAAATTTCTGTTATTAGTAATAATTCATGTGATTCTGTTAATGAAAAGTTGTTTGATTTACACAAACAAGGTTATATAGACGAACTCATTATTGAAAAAGAAGCCATTGGAAAAATCAATAGTATTTTAAAAGCATTGCGCACAGCAGAAGAGCGATTAATTACCATTACCGATGCAGATGTGTTATTTTGTAATGGATGGGAAGAGGAAGTGGTGGCCGTTTTTGAAGCTTTTCCAAATGCAGGAGCTGTTTGTCCGGTACCTGTGTTTAGAAAGCATTTTCACTTAACAAGTATTATTTGGCTGAAGTATCTTTTTTCAAAAAAACTCTATTTTAGAGCCGTAAAAAATGTTCCAGCTTTGACAAAATTTGCTGCTAGTATTGGATGGCCTTGGTTAGATGAAAAATGGAGTGATACCATAGGAACTTTAGAAGCATCTAATGGGAAAATTGCTGTATTAGGTTGTTCGCATTTTGTGGCAACTTATAAAAGAGAAGTTTTTCAAAATTTACCAAAAACCAATTCAAAATATAAATTAGGGGGAAGCAGTGAGTTTTTATATACCGATGAACCGGTATTAAAAATGGGAGGTTATCGCTTGGCTACCTATGATAATTTTGCTTACCACATGGGGAATACTTTAGAATCTTGGATGGTTGAAAATTATAATGCCTTGACTCCTGTGACGGATAAGGTCATCAACAACTATACGAATTTTAAAATATTGAAAAACCAACCAATTGCTTATTTTCTTTCAACGATTTTTTTTGAAAAATTATTATATTTTAAATTTATTAAGATTTATTTGCTAAAAAGTAAAGGGCTAACCGAAACACAAATTAAAAATTTCACTTCATGATAAGTTTAGTTCTAACCAATAGAAACCGTGATTTAAGAATTATTCAAAATTGTTTAAATTCTCTTGAAAATCAATCTGATAAAGATTTTGAATGGTTTTTAGTGGACTATGGTTCTACGGAGCCTTACTTAAAGGAACTAGAGAAACTTATTGTTTTATATCCTCAAATTCATTTTATTTCATGTCCCACTTCTGGTCAGTTGTGGAGTAAATGTCGTTCTATAAATATAGCTTTACAAAAGGCTACCCAGTCTTATTTTGTAGTTGGAGATATTGATTTGATTTTTCATCCAAATTATATTCACACTTTAAAAAGTTTGGCACATTCTAATACCGTTCATTATTTTCAATATGGTTTTTTAAATGAAAAAGAGTCACTTAAAAAGCAACCTTTTGAAGATTATGTTATCGATTTTAATGGTAATGAAGAGGTGACAGGTAATACGATGTTTCCTACAGAGGCATTGAAAAGTATAAATGGATTTGATGAGTTTTATCAAGGTTGGGGTGCTGAAGATACCGATGCTCATATACGAATGCAACATTTAGGATTGCAGCTTGCGTTTTATGATGAGCAGATTCTCGTAAAGCATCAATGGCATCCTAAAGCGTATCGAAGTAAAAAGAGTACACATCCATATCATTCACAGCTTGAACGCATTAATCAAGCTTATATGATTCAAACTCAAACGAACAAGTGCACTTTGGTTAATCAACACCAAAGATGGGGACAACTAACAAATGAGGATGCATATCAAAAATTGCAATTTCCAGCAAAAAAGATTATCATTACTTCTTCATCCCTTCAAGTAAATGCTTTACTAGCACAATTTAAAAATTTCAACAATGAAGTAATTGAAATAAAAATTAATGATCTTCCTTCAAAGGAAAAAAATAAAAATTTTATCAAAAAAATCATCGGAAAGAAAGTTACTCCTTTTTATGATATGGAGTATGTTAATAATTTAGTTTTAGAAGAAATTATAAAAAATTATCGCAATTGCCCATATCAATATTCGTATAACAGACAAACTAAGAAAATAGTTTTAGTTCTAAATTTTATAGTATGAAAATTTTGATGGTTTCTATGCCTACGCTTCACTTTTTTCGTTGGGCTAATCAATTACAGGATGCCGGACACGAAGTGTATTGGTTTGATGTTACTGGAATGAGTAAACCCGTTTCAAAAATTTCATGGATTAAGCAAAGAATAAATTGGAAGCTAAAATGGGAGTATCCGGGGCGTATTTTTATAAAAAATAAGCTGCCAATGTTTTATCAATTCATACAGCAGTTTAATGAAAAAGATGTTGCTGTTGAATTTGAAAAGTATCTTAAGGAAGTCAAGCCAGATTTTGTTCATAGTTTTGCTTTGTATGTATCGTGTACTCCAATAATTTCAATTATGGAAAAGCATCCTCAGCAAAAATGGATTTATTCTTCTTGGGGAAGTGACTTGTTTTATTTTCAAAATGAGCCCGCTTACTTGAAAGATATTAAACGTGTATTGCCTAGAATTGATTATTTGTTTACTGATTGTAAACGCGATTATGAAATAGCAAAGCAGTATGGATTTACAGGTGCTTTTTTAGGGGTGTTTCCAGGTGGAGGAGGTTTTCAGTTGAACGAGATGGAAAAATATAAGTTGCCCATTTCGCAACGAAAAACTATTTTGATCAAAGGTTTTCAAGGACGATCTGGCAGAGCTATTCCTGTTTTAAAGGCAATTGAATTGTTAAAAGAGAAATTAGAAACTTATGAAATTGTAGTTTTTGGAGCAGACCCTCAAACTTTTGATTTCGTTAAGCAATCTCCATTAAAAAGCTGGGGTAATTTTGATATTTTAGGTAAAATTTCACATGAAGAAGTGTTGAAATTAATGGGTAAATCCTTGATTTATGTTGGTAATAGTA
The DNA here is from genome assembly GCA_044371865.1 of Flavobacterium sp. GTDB lineage: Bacteria > Bacteroidota > Bacteroidia > Flavobacteriales > Flavobacteriaceae > Flavobacterium. The sequence goes on along the minus strand of JBILST010000020.1, from coordinate 2,952 downwards.
ATTCTGACGGCATGCCAAATACGATGCTAGAAGCTATCTTTATGGATGCTTTTCCTGTTCAATCCAATCCAGGTGGTGTTACGGCTGAACTTATTCGTAATGGTGTTAATGGTTTGCTGATTGAAGATTGTGAAAATGTAGAGCAAATAGCCCTTGTAATTGCATCTAGTTTGTCTTCAAATTACGCATTAGCTTTAGCGGATAATATTGAAACAGCGCATCAACTTTCTTATGATAAAATTAAAGGTGAAGTTGAGCAAGTTTATTTAAAATTACAGCAGTTGTCTTAAAAATGCTGTCAAGTAGTTATAGTCTGTTAAGATAAATTGAAGCTGAAAAAGTGAAATTATCATCAGATTTATTTTTAAAAAGACTGTTTTTTTCTCTTCACTTATATTTTTTAAATTTTGAAAAAAATAGTGAGTAATTACGATGGCTAAGTAAATAAATGAAGTGTACCATCGTGGTTCTATTTGAGTAAATGAAACTAATGAAATTAAAAGGGTGTGCAGCCAAAAACTACTAGTAAAATTTCTACAAAATGTCAAATTCGTATTTACTTGTGCTCTGTTTTTAATTGTAAAATAATAGATATAAAAGAGCAGAAAAAGTCCTATTCCTAAAAAAGTGAAGTAGGTATTTTTAATTGAAAAAATGACATTATTGTAAAAAGAATTAAGCGTTACCATAGGAGAAATGGATAGTGTTTCTGTGAATTTTGTGGGTAACTTTTCTTTGCCATTTTTTTTAATGTAATTTTCTAGTTCGCCCCATGTTAACCGTTTCCCTTCGTTTAATTTTTTTTCATAAATTAATTTTTGTGATAGAAAGTTTTTTTGCGCCCAAGTCATGCCGTTTTTTGGTTCTTTGTCTTGGTCAGAAAAGCCATTGCCATTCATTAATGAAGGTGCATGAAAAAGTAACCCAATTAAGAGCGCTGTTGAACCTACAATTAATGTGTTTTTGATTGATTTTAATAAGAAAAAAACAAAACAAGGGAGCACCACAAAAGCTAAAAATCGTGTTCCAATCATTAATCCAAATATAATTCCTACATAGATAAAATTTCTAGCGGTATTTTTATTGAATTGGATGTTATACAGCATATAAAAAGCTAGAACAATAAAAAAGTGAAAAATGGAATCATTTAGTCCTTGCCAATAAATTCGAAATCCTAAAAATGAAATAGTTAAAATTATTATTCCTGCTAAATAATGTCCCGATATTTTTAATTTGTTCTTTGCAAAATGGAAAACTAAAACTAGGGTTGCAATTGTTGAAATGAAAGAAATTGCTCTGTAAGTAATTATAATATCTTGAATAAAATAATTTAAACTGGTACTTATGATGGAAAATAGTGGTGATATTTTACCTTTTGATAATTCGTTAAAAAGTCCATTTTTATCAATTAATTCATTAGCTTCTATAAAGCAAATTTCATCACCTACAGGACTTCCGAGTTTGTAAAATAAATGTGTCTTTAATGCAAAATATAATAAAGTTATTGAAGAGGTTGCTATAACTACTGTTTGAATTGAAAATAGTTTTGAAATCAGCTGTTTAATTTTCATGCGCATAAAAATCAGATGAATTAATCATAATAATATTTTACGAATATAAACTTTATCTCTTTAAAAAACTTTTTTTTTAAAAAATACCCTATTTTTGACTATCAAAATTAATAAAGTTAATGAAAAAAGTAGCCATTATTCCACTTCGTAAAGGATCCAAAGGGATTCCTGGAAAAAACAAAAAAAAATTATTAGGTCGCCCCTTATTCTCTTGGACATTAGGTGCTGCTGTTTTTTCTGATTTGGATGAAGTATATGTTTTTACTGATGACGAAGAAATATTAGCGTATGTAGCAAAAGAATATCATTGGACTTCGAAAGTAAAAGGTTTGCTTCGTAATTATGAAAATGCAAATGATACGGCATCAACTGAAAGTGCTATGATAGAGTTTGCTGAAAAAATCAATTACGATTTTGATGTTTTATGTTTATTACAAGCCACATCCCCTTTGCTTCTTTCGCAAGATATTAATAACGCTTTGTTTCAGCTTAGTAATGAGGAGAAAACTTCTGCGTTAAGTGTAGTGAAAACACATCGTTTTACATGGAATACCAATGGTACACCTCAAAATTATGATGTTTTTAATCGACCGAGAAGACAAGATTTTGCGGGTTTGTTAATAGAAAATGGTGCTGTTTATGCAACCATTAAAGATGCTTTTATAAAAAGTAAAAATAGAGTAAGTGAAACCATAGGTTTAGTAGAAATGCCTGAAGAAACTTTAATGGAAATTGATAGTCTTTCCGATTGGACTATTATAGAAAATCTACTAGCAGAACGTCAAAAATCCTATAAGAAACAAGCACGAATTAATTATTTAGTATTAGATGTTGATGGTGTTTTTACCGATGGATGTGTTTATTACGGTGCCGAAGGTGAGTTGATGAAAAAGTTTGATATGCGCGATGGTATGGGGCTTGAAATATTAAGACAACATAATGTGGAAGTTGTGGTTATTACTTCTGAAAATTCTGAATTAGTAGCAAAACGCATGCAAAAATTACAAATTAAACATGCTTTTTTAGGTGTAAAAGACAAATATTCATTTTTACAAAATTTCATTAATTTACAAAATATTTCTTGGCCATCTATTGCTTATGTTGGTGATGATGTAAATGATTTGGCTTGTTTGTGTACTGTAGGTTGGTCTTTTACTCCAGCGAATGCCACTTCAATTGTAAAACAAAATGTAGATTTTACTTTGACGCGTTCTTCCGCTGATGGAGCCATCCGAGAGGTTTGTGAATGGATAATGAATTATAATAAGAGATTTTAATTGGTTTTGATACTTTGTTGATTTAATAAACAGTACAACAAAGGACTTCGACAAGCTCAGTCTAACAATGAGATTGGTTATGAATGATGTTACTTTTTTTAAAA
>JBILST010000019.1:0-16412 GCA_044371865.1 Flavobacterium sp. | reverse complement strand
GTTGTTTTACAACTAAAAAGGAATGAACTTAAAAACAAAAAAATGCCAATTTTTTTCATGTAAGTGAGGTGATTTTCAACATATAATTATCAAATTTATTAATTTTATTATTAAAAAGATAATTATTCTCTGAAAATTGAATTGAAAATAAAAAATCCTGAAACAATGTTTCAGGATTTATATTCTTAATTATGATGAAATTTTAACGTTACGTTCTATTTCACATCCATTAATTCTACATCAAATACTAAAGTTGCATCTGGTGGAATTACTCCTCCAGCACCTCTTGATCCATATCCTAAATAAGAAGGAATCACAAAACGAGCTTTGTCTCCCACTTTTAATAAAGCAATACCTTCATCCCAACCTTCAATCACTTGACCAACACCTAATTGGAAATCAATTGGTTGTTTTCTTTTGTAAGATGAATCAAAAACTTGTCCGTTTTCTAAAGCACCTTGGTAGTGAACAGATACTTTTTTACCTTTTTCTGCTTGTTTACCTGTTCCTTTTTGAATAATTTGGTAACGTAAACCACTTTCAGTCTTTTGAAAACCAGCGGCTAATTTTTCCAAAGCTTCCTCTGCCATTTTTTTTTGTTCCGCAATTCTTTTCGCTCTAGAACCTTCAAATGTTCTGAATGCTTCCACTGCATTCCATTTTTGAGCTTCTTCACCTACTCTAATGATTTCAATAGTTTCCAAAGCATCGTCACCTTCAACAGCATCAACAACCTCTTGTCCTTCAATCACATGACCAAAAACAGTATGCTTTCCGTCTAACCAATTCGTTGGAACGTGTGTAATAAAAAATTGAGAACCATTTGTACCAGGTCCTGCATTAGCCATAGATAAAACACCTGGTTTATCGTGTTTTAAACTTGGATGAAATTCATCGTCAAAGTTGTAACCTGGACCACCAGTTCCTTGTCCTTGAGGACAACCACCTTGTATCATAAAATCAGGAATTACACGGTGAAATTTTAATCCATCATAATAAGGTTTTCCCATTGGACGAGCCGAATTTTCTAATTGACCTTCTGCTAATCCTACGAAGTTTCCTACCGTTCCTGGTGTTAAATCGTGCGTTAATTTTACTAAAATAGCACCTTTAGCCGTGTTAAATTTAGCGTATATTCCGTTTTCCATTGTTTTGTTTTTTAATTTGAAAGTGCAAAATTACAAAATAAATAGTAGATTTGATATACAAAAATTGAATACTGTGGAAGCAAAAGATTACATCAACATCAACAAAGAAACATGGAACAACAAAGTCGATGTGCATATTGACTCCGATTTTTATGATATGGAGGGTTTTCTGAACGGAAAATCAACCTTAAATGCTATAGAATTGGAATTACTTGGCGATGTAAAAGGAAAAAAGATTTTACACTTACAATGTCATTTTGGTCAAGACACTATGACATTTTCAAGAATGGGCGCAAAAGCCACTGGTGTAGATTTATCTGATAAAGCTGTTGAAAGAGCCAGAGAAATCAATGAAAAATTAAATTTAGATGCCACGTTCGTTTGTTGTGATATTTATGACGCTCCCAATCATTTAGATGAAAAATTTGATATTGTTTTTACCAGTTATGGAACTATTGGTTGGTTACCCAATCTAGATCAATGGGCTAAGGTGATATCCCATTTTTTAAAACCAGGCGGAAAATTTATCATGGCTGATTTTCATCCCGTAGTTTGGATGTTTGATAATGATTTCAAAGAAATTTTTTATAATTATTTCAACACCGAAGAAATTATTGAAGATGAATCGGGCACTTACGCAAATAGAGAAGCTGAAATTTCAACACAAACCATCACTTGGAATCATCCTACCTCAGAACTTTTAAACGCTTTGATTACAAATGGCTTGGAACTAAATTGCTTTAACGAATTCGATTATTCTCCATATAATTGTTTCAACCAAACGGAAGAATTTGATTCCGAAGGATCGGAAAAAAAATTCCGAATTAAACATTTGGAAAACAAAATTCCAATGGTGTATTCACTTTCGGCAACTAAAAAATAATCTATTATCTTTGCACCATGCGAATTGATATTATTACAGTTTTACCCGAATTAATGCGAAGTCCGTTTGAGGCTTCTATTATGAAACGCGCCATTGAAAAAGGATTGGTGGAAGTTTATTTTCATAATTTAAGAGATTATACGACTAACAAACAAAGAAGTGTAGACGATTATCAATTTGGTGGCGGTGCCGGAATGGTGATGTCTGTACAGCCAATCGACGCTTGTATTTCGAAGCTAAAAAACGAAAGAACCTACGACGAAATCATTTATATGACACCAGATGGGGAAACTTTGAACCAAAAAATGGCCAACTCGATTTCGATGCATGAAAATATATTGATTTTGTGTGGACATTATAAAGGGGTTGATCAACGAGTTCGTGATATGCACATTACACGAGAAATTTCGATTGGTGATTATGTTTTAAGTGGCGGAGAGATTGGTGCTATTGTGTTTTGTGATGCCATTATTCGATTGATTCCTGGTGTTTTGAGTGATGAAACTTCGGCATTGACTGATAGTTTTCAAGACAATTTATTATCACCACCTATTTACACTCGCCCAGCCGACTATAACGGATTAAAAGTACCCGAAATTTTATTAAGTGGAAATTTTGCCAAAATTGAAAAATGGAGAGAAGATATGGCATATGAACACACTAAAAACAGAAGACCTGATTTATTGGAAGAATAAAAAACAACATTATTAATGAAATTTATCAACTATAAATTGTTAATTATAAATTTATTTTCTTAATTTTGCACCCACTTTGAACCAACCTCTGACGATAACCGTGTATGTTGCTTTGAATCAAACTTTTATAATAAAGACTATGTCAAATTTAGTTGATTTCGTGAATAGCGAATTTGTAACAAAAAAAGATTTTCCTGCTTTCGGAGCTGGTGATACTATCACTGTGTACTACGAAATTAAAGAGGGTGAAAAAACAAGAACTCAGTTCTTCAAAGGAGTAGTAATCCAAAGAAGAGGTACTGGAGCAACTGAAACTTTTACTATCCGTAAAATGTCTGGTGCTGTTGGTGTTGAGCGTATTTTCCCAGTTAACTTACCAGCTTTACAAAAAGTTGAAGTGAACCAAAGAGGTAAAGTTCGTAGAGCTCGTATCTACTACTTTAGAGAACTTACTGGTAAAAAAGCAAAAATTAAAGAAAGAAGATACAAAAACTAATTTGTACGTTCTCAAGCATAAAAAGCCGCAACAATGTTGCGGCTTTTTTTATTGAATTTAATTCAAGATTTAAGCGAATACACCACATTATTTCTTTCAAATTTCCTATATTTGGCAGATTTTACAAATTATATTCAAACAAACACATAACATTCATGTCCAATCAATCTAAAATAATGTATACTATTACGGATGAAGCGCCAATGTTGGCAACACATTCGTTTTTACCTATTGTAAAAGCTTTTACAAAACCTGCAAACATTGCTATAGAAACAAGAGATATTTCATTAGCTGGCAGAATTTTATCAAACTTTCCAGAGTTTTTAAATGAAGATCAAAAAATTGGAGACGCTTTATCTGAATTAGGACAATTAGCAACTACTCCAGAAGCAAACATTATCAAATTACCTAACATATCAGCTTCGGTACCTCAATTAAAAGAAGTAATTGCTGAATTACAATCTCAAGGTTACAACATTCCTAACTTCCCAGAAGAAGCTACAACAGAAGAAGAAAAAGTCATCAAAGCTAAATTTGCAAAAGTTTTAGGTTCGGCTGTAAATCCAGTATTACGTGAAGGAAACTCTGACAGAAGAGCTCCAAAAGCGGTTAAGAATTATGCGAAAAACAATCCTCACTCAATGGGAGCTTGGTCGGCAGATTCAAAAACAGAAGTCGCACATATGACAGATGGCGATTTCTATGGAAGTGAAAAATCAGTTACTGTTACAGAAGCTTCTCAATTTGCAATTGAATTCATAGCAGAAGACGGAACTTCTTCAATTTTAAAAAGCACTAGTTCATTAAAAGCAGGTGAAATCATTGATTCATCTGTATTAAATTTAAAAGCTTTGAAAGCTTTCGCTGCTAAAGAAATTGCAGACGCTAAAGCAAAAGGTATTTTATTATCCGTACACTTGAAAGCTACAATGATGAAAGTGTCTGACCCTATCATTTTTAGCGCTATTGTTGATGTGTTTTTTGCAGATGTATTTGCTAAATACGCTAACTTATTTACAGAATTAGGAGTAGATACTAAAAATGGATTAGGTGATGTTTATGCTAAAATTGCAGGTCACCCAAAACAAGCGGAAGTAGAAACTGCTTTAAATGAAGCTTTTGCAAACGGACCTGCAGTAGCAATGGTAAATTCTGAAAAAGGAATCACCAATTTTCATGTACCATCTGATGTAATTGTAGATGCTTCTATGCCAGCAATGATTAGAACTTCTGGTCAAATGTGGAACAAAGAAGGAAAACCTCAAGATACGAAAGCGTTAATCCCAGATAGATGTTATGCTGGTTTATATACTGCTACTATTGATTTCTGTAAGAAAAATGGAGCTTTTGACCCAAAAACTATGGGAAGTGTTCCAAACGTAGGTTTGATGGCACAAAAAGCAGAAGAATATGGTTCTCATGACAAAACGTTCCAAATGACCGCTAATGGTACTGTAAAAGTTACTGATGGTAATGGTACTGTATTCATGGAACAAACAGTAGAAGCTGGCGATATTTTTAGAATGTGTCAAGTTAAAGATGCTCCAATTCAAGATTGGGTAAAATTAGCCGTAAACAGAGCAAGATTATCGAATACTCCAGCTGTTTTTTGGTTAGATGAAAATCGTGCACACGATAGAGAAGTAACTAAAAAAGTTGAAGCTTATTTGAAAAATTTCGATACTACAGGTTTAGATATTCGAATTTTAAATCCAGAAGCTGCTACTTTATTTACATTAGAAAGATTAAAAGCTGGTTTAGACACTATTTCTGTAACAGGAAACGTTTTACGTGACTATTTAACTGATTTATTCCCAATTTTAGAATTAGGAACTTCAGCAAAAATGTTATCTATTGTTCCATTAATGAATGGTGGTGGATTGTTTGAAACTGGTGCAGGTGGTTCTGCTCCTAAACACGTTGAGCAATTTATAGAAGAAGGATATTTACGTTGGGATTCGTTAGGAGAAATTTTAGCATTAGGAGTGTCATTAGAACATTTAGGTCAAACTTTAAACAATGCCAAAGCAATGGTTTTATCGGAAACATTAGACCAGGCTACTGAGCAATTTTTAGCTCACGATAAATCGCCAGCACGAAAAGTTGGTCAGTTAGACAATAGAGGATCTCATTTTTATATTGCTCTATATTGGGCGCAAGCGTTAGCAACTCAAGATAAAGATGCCGAATTAAAAGCAATCTTTACACCTATTGCTAATGAGTTAACAACTAACGAAGGTAAAATTAATGAAGAATTAATTGCAGCTCAAGGTAAGCCTCAAAATATTGGTGGTTATTACCACCCTAGTTTTGAACTAACAGACAAAGCAATGCGTCCAAGTGAGACATTAAATACAATCTTAGCGAAATTAAACTAAGATAGAATTAGTAAAATAAAACATGCCCCAAAAGTTAACTACTCTTTGGGGCATGTTCATTTTATAAAAGGTAATAATTATTTACTTCTTTTCAATAGGCTTTACATACTCTATTGTAAACTTTGCGGATACTCCCGTATTCAAATTCCAATCGTTTGTTGTAATTAGATTATTATCTCCATCATATAAAGCAAATGTTGCTGTATTTGGGCCCGCTAATCCTTGATTTAAAGCAACAATATCTATACTATTTTCTCCTTCTCTTAATTCAATATAAGTTGTTTTAAATTCAGTTTCTAGAAAAATAACATTATATGCAACAATACTATTTAATAAGATTCTAACTTTATCCCCATCAGGATCCATGTGATCTCTTGTCATTATTTTTAAAACCGACGTGTTAACTTTAAATTTTCCAAAGAATACATCATCCCAACTACCTTGTTGAGTTTCTTTGTTCAATCTTTCTTTAACTACATCCCCTGGGTTTTTAAATTCATTCTTTTTAATCAACACAGTTTCCTCCCCTTTTTTTTGATTAAGCATAGAATAGCGTTTTAAATAACTATCATCTTTATCAAAAATACTTTTATAAGGCAAAGTAATTGTATTTGATTTAGTATCTACTTTTGCAGGCTCATCCCAATCAATCTTTAATTTAGAAGTCTTGAAAGGATTGTCCTTTTGTGCAAAAAGCGACACAAAATGAAATAAAAAAAGAAAAGCGAATAAATTGAATTTCATGAGTATTTTCTTGAAAATGTAAAATTAAAACAATAATTGATTTTTAATTATAAATTAACATATGTTTTAAACAATTGCTTTTTATTTTGATGAAATTTGTTTTGCAAAATCTATACCAAAAAAATGCAACAATTTAAAATTTATTGGTTACTAAGTCTATTTACGATAATTGGATTTAGTCAAGAAAAAGTAACCCTTAGCGGAGTAGTTTCCGACATCGATAATAATGAAACCTTAATAGGGGTTTCTGTTTATATTGCCGAACTTAATATTGGAACCTACACGAATGAATATGGTTTTTACTCCATTACATTACCAAAAGGAAGCTACACCACACAAATAAGCTACGTTGGTTTTACTACAATTGTAGAGAAGATAGAAATCAATCAAAATGTTAAGAAAAATTTTAGTTTAAAGGAGAGCAATCAAGAATTAAATGAAGTTGTAATTACTAAAAACATTTATAGAAACAACATTAAAAAACCCGAAATGAGTGTGAACAAACTTTCTGTTAACACCATAAAACAAATGCCTGCAATATTAGGGGAGACTGATTTAATTAAATCAATTCTAACATTACCTGGCGTAACAAATGCCGGGGAAGGTCAATCTGGTTTTAATGTTCGTGGCGGATCAGCAGATCAAAACTTAGTATTACTTGATGAAGCTACGATTTACAACACATCACACTTATTTGGTTTTTTCTCTGTTTTTAATACAGACGCCATAAAAGATATAAAATTATACAAAGGCGGAATTCCGTCTCGATTTGGCGGTCGTGTAGCATCTGTTTTAGAAATTTATCAAAAAGATGGAAACAGTACTGATTTTCATATAAATGGCGGAATTGGAATCATTTCTAGTAGATTATTAGCTGAAGGTCCAATTGTCAAAAATAAAGGATCGTTCTTATTGGCAGGAAGAAGTTCTTATGCTCATTTATTTTTAAAATTAACGGATAATAAAAATTCGGCCTATTTTTATGACTTGAATACTAAACTAAGTTATAAACTTAACGACAACAACAACCTATATGTTTCAGGTTATTTTGGTCGTGATGTTTTTAGTTTAAACGAGAGTTTTGTAAACACCTATGGTAATTCTGTGTTTAATGTAAGATGGAATCATTTATTTTCTAATAAACTTTTTTCAAATCTATCTGTAATTTATAGCGACTATTACTACGGATTAACTCTTGATTTTATTGGGTTTAACTGGGAAAGTAGTGTTAAAAATTACAATTTTAAATACGATCTTAAACATTATATTTCGGAAAAAGTAAAATTATATTACGGAGCCAACACCATTTATTATGATTTTAATCCTGGAAAAATTGAGCCTACTAATAGTAATTCTGGAATTAATCCAGACCAATTGGCTAAAAAATATGCTTTTGAACCTTCTGCATACATCGATGTAGAGCAGCAAATTACTGATAAATTAGCCGTCAATTATGGATTACGCTATAGTAGATTTTATCGTTTAGGTAACGAAGAAATTAATTTATATGCAAATAATCAGGCGGTTGTTTATAACGAGAATTTTCAGGTTTATGAAAAAGCAACACCTATTGGCACACAATATTATAAAAAAAACGAAACAATAGCAAAGTTTGGCAACTTAGAACCGAGATTTTCAATAGCTTACACCATAAACGAAAACAATTCAATTAAAGCAAGTTACAACAGAATGTCACAATATTTGCATTTAATTTCAAACACACAATCTCCAACTCCATTAGATGTTTGGACACCCAGTGATGATTATTTAAAACCTCAAATTCTTGACCAAGTAGCTTTTGGATATTTTAAAAATTTTAAAAATGACGATTATTCCCTAGAAATTGAAACTTTCTATAAAAAATTAAAGAACAGAGTAGATTATATTGATGGAGCCGATTTAATTGCAAATGACGATATAGAACAAGTGGTTTTAAATGGAGAAGCTAGAGCCTATGGTTTAGAAATTTTGGCGCGCAAAAATAATGGAAAACTTAATGGATGGATTTCCTATACTCTTTCTCGTTCCGAACAACGAACACCTGGAAGAAATGCCGTTGAAACCGGAATTAACAATGGAGAATGGTATAAAACAGGTTGGGATAAATTGCACAATATTTCTGTTACAAGTATGTATAAGCTAAATGAAAAATGGAGTTTTAGCAGTATCTTTTCGCTTCAATCTGGACAACCTGTTACCTATCCAAACGGACAATATCAATACCAAGGAATTACTGTTCCAACTTATGGATTACGAAATGAAAACCGTTTACCAACATACCATCGCTTAGATATATCAGCAACTTTAGTCCCTGAAAAAAATAAAAACCGAAATTGGTATGGTGAATGGGTTTTTGGAATTTACAATGTGTATAGTCGAAAAAATGCGGCTTCAATTAGTTTTAGACAAAATCAAGACTCGGGTAATAATGAAGCAGTTCGTTTATCTATTTTTGGTATCGTACCAAGTGTAACCTATAATTTTAAATTTTAATTATGGCAAAGATTTTATTAAAAATAGTAACGTTAGTTCTTTTAACATCAACTATTTCATTTTCATTATTTAGTTGTGAAGATGTGGTTGAAATCGACTTAACTACGGCTGCACCAAGATTAGTAATTGATGCTTCTATAAAATGGCAAAAAGGGACGCTTGGAAATGTCCAAACCGTAAAACTAACCACTACAACTGGTTTTTATTCTTCAACAATTCCAACTGTTAGTGGTGCAACTGTTTTTATTACTGATGGAAATGGAATTCAATATGATTTTATTGAAAATCCGGGTACTGGCAATTATGTTTGTACAAATTTTAATCCTGAGATAAGACAATCTTATACATTAACTGTTAGTCTTAACAGTCAAATTTATACGGCAACAGAATCATTAATAGAAGTTCCTACCATTGATGCAGTGGAACAAACTGAAAATGGTGGCTTTACAGGGAATGAAAAAGAAGTAAAATTCTTTTATCAAGACAATGGATTAGTCAATAATTTTTATTTGGAAGAATACAATACCTCATTTACCATATTACCTGAATATGATGTAATAGACGATGCCTTTTTTCAAGGAAATCAGATGTTTGGATTATACACAAATGAAGACATGAAAACAGACGACACGCTTCAATTTACACTTCATGGTATTTCCCAAAACTATTACAATTATATGAATATATTACTTGGTATAGCGGGCAGTAATGGCGGCAGTCCTTTTCAAACACCACCAGCAACAGTAAGAGGTAATATTGTAAATCAAACGAATTTTAATAATTTTGCTTTAGGTTTCTTTAGATTATCAGAAACTGACACAATGAGCTACACCGTTGAATAATTTTTTCTAATTTCGTACTCTTTAATTCCAAAATTGAAATGTCATCACATCATATTGTTCGCGACGATCAAGAACCTGCATTAATAATTGCTAATGGTGCAGCATGTAGTGATGAACTTATAGGACAATTATTAGAATGGTCGCCATTAGTAATTGTTTTAGATTCAGCCATTGAACGCGTACTTGAACTTGGTATCAAAGTGGATGTATTATTGGGCGATTTTGACCGCGGTTTTGATCCCAACTACTATTTAGAGAAACAATATCCTTTAGAAATTGTTTATGCACCTAACCAAGACAAAACCGATTTAGAAAAAGCATTTGACTACCTCATCGAAAAAGGCCATAAAGCCGTAAACGTTATTTGGGCAACCGGAAAACGTGCTGATCACACCATAACCAACATCACAAATATTGTAGCTTATCGCAATTCGTTAAAAATTGTAGTGCTCGATGACTATTCTAAAGTTTTTTTACTCCCATTAAAGTACAATAAATGGTATACAGCTAACACCGTATTATCATTAATTCCAATTGGAAAAGTAATTGGAATCTCCACAAAAAACTTATTTTATCCACTAAATAATGAAGAATTAACTATTGGTTATCGCACTGGAAGTAGTAATCATGTATCTGAAGATGGTATTGTTTCAATAGAGCACATTAAAGGCGATTTGCTATTGATGGAATGTTGGGACTAACTTTTTTTGTATCTTCGTAAAAATGTTTTGCTATGAATACATTGGAACTAAAAAATATTCTAAAATTTAAAATTGACCTCATAAACGACAAGAAGTTTTTGGAGGCATTAACAATTTTAATTGAATCTAAAACAGACCAAATTATAACACTATCCGACGAGCAAAAAAACAGCTTAGAAGCATCAAAAAATGAATATCTTTTAGGAAATTTCGAGAACAATAATATTCTAAATGAAGAAATTGAAAAATGGCTGAAAGAATAATTGTTTGGTCTTCAAAAGCAAAAATTGATTTAATAAACCTTTATGAATTTTACAACTATCGCAATAAAAGCAAAACTTATTCTCTTAAATTACATAGAAAAATTCAAAAAGAAATTAAACTATTGCTTAAACAACCCGAAATTGGCAAAAAAACAAATAAAATTGGAGTTAGAGGCTTATTAATTGACAACCATTACCTTTTCTACGAGATTTTTCAAGAACATATTGTTGTTTTAGCCGTATGGGAAAACAGCCAAAACCCTTCAAAATTAAAGCTTTAAATGAAATTCCAAGTCGTATCTGATTACAAACCTACTGGTGACCAACCACAAGCCATTGAAAAACTTTCAAAAGGCATTCTCAATGGTGAAAAATACCAAACGCTATTAGGAGTTACAGGATCTGGAAAAACATTTACTGTTGCTAATGTTGTGCAAGAAGTGCAACGACCAACATTAATTTTAGCACATAATAAAACCTTAGCTGCTCAATTATATTCAGAATTTAAGCAGTTTTTTCCAAATAATTCGGTGCAGTATTTTGTTTCGTATTACGACTACTACCAACCCGAAGCCTTTATTCCTGTTACAGGAACTTATATTGAAAAAGATTTATCAATTAATGATGAATTAGAAAAACTGCGCTTAAGCACTACTTCTGCCCTACTTTCGGGGCGTAGAGATATTATTGTAATTTCGTCCGTTTCTTGTTTATATGGAATTGGAAACCCTGTTGAATTTCAAAAAAACGTCATTAACTTAGAAGCAGGTCAGCAAATTTCTCGTACCAAATTATTACATCAATTGGTACAAAGCTTGTATTCGAGAACTGAAGCCGATTTTGCCGCAGGAAATTTCAGAATTAAAGGCGATATCGTTGAAATTTTTCCAAGTTATGGCGATGAACCGTTCCGAATTCACTTTTTTGGAGACGAAATTGAAGAAATTGAAGCCTACGATCCTAAAACTTCGCAAGTCATTGAACGTTATGAAAAACTAACTATTTATCCTGCCAATATGTTTGTTACTTCGCCTGATGTATTGCAAAATGCTATCTGGGAAATCCAACAAGACATGGTGAAGCAAGTGGATTATTTCAAAGAAATTGGAAAACATTTAGAAGCCAAACGATTAGAAGAACGTACTAATTTCGATTTAGAAATGATTCGTGAATTAGGCTATTGCTCAGGAATTGAAAACTATTCGCGTTATTTAGATGGAAGAGAACCTGGAACAAGGCCTTTCTGCTTGTTAGACTATTTTCCAGATGATTTTTTGATGGTGGTGGATGAAAGTCACGTGACGATTTCGCAAGTGCATGCCATGTATGGAGGCGATAGAAGTCGTAAAGAAAACTTGGTAGAATATGGTTTTCGATTACCTGCAGCTATGGACAATCGTCCGTTGAAGTTTGAAGAGTTTGAAGCTTTACAAAATCAGGTCATTTATGTATCAGCAACGCCTGCCGATTATGAATTGCAAAAAACAGAAGGCGTTTATGTAGAACAAGTTATTCGTCCTACTGGATTATTAGATCCCATCATTGAAATTCGTCCAAGTGCTAATCAAATTGATGATTTAATTGAAGAAATACAGTTGCGATGTGAAGCAGACGAACGCGTTTTAGTCACTACATTAACCAAACGTATGGCGGAAGAATTGGCGAAATATTTAACCAAAGTAGCTATTCGTTGTCGTTACATTCATTCAGATGTAGAAACATTAGAACGAGTGGAAATCATGCAAGATTTACGTAAAGGAATATTTGACGTTTTAATTGGTGTCAACTTATTACGTGAAGGTTTGGATTTACCAGAAGTTTCATTAGTAGCTATTTTAGATGCTGACAAAGAAGGTTTTTTAAGAAGCCATCGTTCGTTAACCCAAACCGTTGGGCGTGCTGCTCGTAATGTAAATGGAAAAGCAATCATGTATGCTGATAAAATTACAAATTCGATGCAAAAAACGATTGACGAAACCAATTACAGAAGACAAAAACAAATCGATTATAATACCAAACACGGTTTAGCGCCAAAAGCATTAAATAAAAGTTTAGGAAGCGCTTTAGGGAATAATTCGGTATCGACACAATATTATGAAAATCAAGCTTTAAAAGCGGCAGAGCCAGAAAGTTTGTATTTATCAAAACCCGAAATAGAAAAGAAAATCAGAGACATGCGTAAACTAATGGAAAAGGCTGCAAAAGAATTAGATTTTATGCAAGCTGCCAAATTACGTGATGATATAAAAGCATTGCAAGAAAAATTGTAATTTTCTCTAAACCCTGTCAAGCTGAACTCGTTTCAGCTTCACAATAAAATAAATCAGATTCTGAAACGAGTTCAGAATGACAAAAATAGTAAACGTTAATCAAGAAATTATGAGCAAAATTAACAACATTTTAAAATTAGAAGACGAAGTAGCCATCATTGAAGCTGTTGGAACATTAATTTGGGATAAAAAAGAAGAAACCGAAGACTTTTCATCTTTAACAGACGAAGAAAAAGTATTTGTTTTTATCGATATTTTTGAAGGTGCTATGGGAGAAGGCGGTTTTGAATTCTTCTTTTCTTCAGAATCTGGAAACTTTGTAGAGGAAATT
Source organism: Flavobacterium sp. (assembly GCA_044371865.1). GTDB lineage: Bacteria > Bacteroidota > Bacteroidia > Flavobacteriales > Flavobacteriaceae > Flavobacterium. Next base: position 3,168 of record JBILST010000019.1, on the reverse strand, counting down.
ATTACATCCTACCAAGAAATAAAAGCAATAAAAACGGCTGAATTAATTTCAAATGCTGTTAAAATTTTTCCAAAAGGCTACGACACTGATTTAGAAACTCGTGTGGCTGCCATTGAAAAAGCTGACGAAAACACAATTTCTGGTTGGGAAGACTTAGACGAACTTTTCTTTACCAATGAAACAGAAGAAGATGTAGTTACACTTATTGTAAACTATATCAAAGAGAATGAATCGCAGTTTGGCAACTAGTTGTGTTGCTCTGTAAATACCGAAAGCAAAACATCTCCCTCAACCATTCGGTTTGGGGAGTTTTTCATCAAATGCAATACACGTTTCATCGCATACGGATTCAATCCCATGTTAATACCTATTTCGTTGATTTTAATTTGCTCAGCATCATGTAAAACACCATCACTATGCATTAACAACGCCAATCTGTAAAACTGGCAAATTCGATGAAATTCATCTTTAATAACTGAGATTTTACCTCTATTTTCAAATAAACTAAGAAAAACAGATTTCTCAATTTCTAAATCATTGGCTACCATTTCTAAAAAATCGTATTCTCGGTCATGCAATTCGCCATCAACTAATGCAAAAGCAATCATTTCTTGTAATAAACTTATTTTTTCTTGGTAAGTGTCCATCAAAATAGTATTTTTATGTTTTAGATGATTTCAAATATAAAAATGAAAAAGCAGTTTTTACTAGTTTCGGTCTTTTTTTTATTAACATTCTTTTTGGGATGGTCGCAAGGTAAGGTCATAACTTTTTCGTTAGAAGCTCCACAATTAGAGACTTCTAAGAAAATTTGGCTTTATGTACCACAACATTATGAAACTTCCAAAAAGAAATATCCCGTAATCTATATGCACGATGCTCAAAATTTATTTGATGCTAAGAAATCGTATGCAGGAGAATGGCATATTGATGAAACATTAGACAGTTTACAAGCCCAAGTTATTATCGTGGGAATTGAACACGGAAACGAAAAAAGAACAGAAGAACTCACCCCTTTTTCAAATGAAAAATACGGTGGCGGAAAAGCAGATGCGTATTTAGATTTCATTGTTACGACTCTAAAACCCTACATCGATTCCAATTTTAGAACTAAAAAAGGGAAAATGGACACTGCTATTGCGGGAAGCTCGTTAGGTGGTTTGGTTTCTTATTATGCTGTATTGAAATATCCGAAAGTTTTTGGAAAAGCCGCGGTTTTTTCACCTGCTTTTTGGATTAATCCAGAAGTGTTTACCCTTACAGAACAAACTAAAAAGTTGAAAAACAAATTATACTTCCTTTGTGGAGATAGCGAAAGTGAAACGATGGTTGCCGATATGAATAAAATGATTGGTTTAGTAAACACCACACGTTGTTCGTGCATGCACTTAACGAAATCGCGTGTAGTTGTAGGTGGAAAACATAATGAAAAATTATGGGCGAAAGAATTTGGAAAAGCGTACCTTTGGCTGTTTTAATTTTAGAAGTTAAAAGTTTTAAACTTAAATAATAAAATAGATAGAAATGAATAATAACGATATATTTAAAAAGCTACGTGTTGCCTTGCAATTGCGTGATGACCAAATTATTGAAATTGTAAACTTGGTAAATTTTAGAATTTCTAAAGGTGAATTAGCCGATATTTTTAGAAGTGAAGACCACCCCAATTATATGGAATGTGGCGATCAATTATTGCGTAATTTTTTAAACGGATTAATTATTCATTTGCGTGGTACTAAAGAAGAGCCTAAAAACCCAAGAGAAGTACTGAGCGAAATTGCAAAAAACAAAACTTCCTTATACAAAGAAGACAAAAAGCCAGATTTTAAAAAAGAAGGCGAAAAAAAACCATTCAAACCCAAAGGCGCACCTGCTAAAAAACCATTTGGACAAGGAAAACCTTCCGACAAAAAACAAAAACCAGAAAACCCTGTAGAACGTTTTAAGTTCAACTCAGGTAAAACTAAAAAATAGACTGAATCCTCAAGCAATTGGGGATTTTTTTTTGTTGTATTTGAAATAGTAATTCATTAGTGAAATTAAAAAAAGTTGAATATATTTGATGATATGAATGAGTTGGCACCAATTATGAAAAAAACGTATATAATCATATTTTTTATCATATTCAACTTTAGCTTTTCTCAAAGTAAGTCTGGAAAAGTTTTAGCTGAAAAATTATCAGGAAAAACATTTACTATTGAGGGAATAGTAGATTATGCTAATGCAAATATTACTGATGAATATGAAAAAACAAAGTTTTTTTATTATTGGATTGGGTTAAATATAAAATATGATTATGACTTACTAAATAAAATGAATAATACAGAATTTGATTACGATAAAGAGTATTCCTATAATCTTTCAGCAGAATCAGTTTTTGAAAAAAGAAAAGCTGTATGCTTAGGATATTCTAAATTATTTAAACATTTTATGGACAGAATTGATATTCATTGCTACTCTATTTCTGGTCATATAAGAAATGAAAGGAATCATTATGTAGAACTAGAAAAAGACTCAGATTTCTCTCATGCTTGGAACGTAATAGAAATTAATGATATATGGAGAATTGTAGATACAACTTGGGGTAATTCTGGTGATTTAAATGTCTCTGATTATTATTTTGACATTGATCCAAAAAGAGCAATAATAACTCATTTTCCAGAAAAACCAGAATGGCAATTACTACAAAAACCTTTAAACTTAGAAGAGTTCAACAAATCATTATTTATAAATGCAATGTGGTTCAAATTAGGTTTTGAAGAGATACCTAAAATATTAAAAGATGATAATTATTATTATTTTACTTATAAGTCAAATATAAATAATACAAAAGCGACATTGGAAATAAGTACTGATAATTTAATTTTTGAAAATATCCCAAATTCTACTTTTTTAACTCAAGATGGCAAAGATTATATAAGATTTGAAAAGCAAACAATTGGGAAAATTGCATATTTAAAAGTAAATTTAAAGAAAACTGATCCTGATGGTTTTTTTCAAGAATATGATGATATAATTAGCTTTAAGTTAGAATAACTGGTGCTAACAGCGGTTCCTATGTAAAGCAACATAAAGTTATTAACAACTTTGAGTAAGGGTTATATTTTGTTTATTTCTCGAGTTACTATTTCGCAATACGGCTTGTTGGTAAAGTTGGCTACTAACTTT
>JBILST010000184.1:0-4936 GCA_044371865.1 Flavobacterium sp. | reverse complement strand
TACTTGAATAGCGGTTAAACTAGGATAGTATGAACGAATTAATGTTGCAACACCCGCCACATTTGGCGAAGCCATTGATGTTCCTTGTAAATATTCATACGTGTTTAAAGGTGTTGTTGCATATATTTCATCTCCTGGCGCATAAATATCTACATTGTTTTTCCCGTAATTAGAAAAATCAGCAATCATTTTACTTCCATAAGCTGGAGAAAGAGCTCCAATAATTAATACATTTTTAGCAAATTCTGGACTTCCATCGTACGTATCATTTGGATATTTGTTCGTAACATCTAAATCAAATGATTCATTTCCAGCAGCAATTACTACTAAAACATCTTTTGATTCTGCGTATTTGATGGCATCGATTACCCATTCTTTTTGTTGTGAATAGTATTTTCCGAATGAACCGTTGATTACTTTAGCACCATTATCCACCGCATAACGAATACCTAAAGCGATATCTTTATCATATTCATCCCCGTTAGGAACTGCTCTAACCGTTAATATTTCAGCATTATTTGTTACACCATCGCCACCAAGATTATTTCCTCTAACTTGAGCTACAATTCCAGCAACGTGTGTTCCGTGTTTTGCTTCTTTTGGCTCAGGACCAACTACATTATTGTTTCCGTATTTAGTGTCGTTCAAATCGTTTGGATTATCACCCACAATTTTTCTTCCGTCAAATTCTACATTTAAATTATAGTTGATTTGTCCATAAACATAGTCTTTAAATTCTTCAATTTGAGCGTCAAATTCAGCTTTTGAAGATTTACTTAAAATTTGAGTAAACATTGCTTTTGCTTGTTTAACTCCAGTTTCATCCGATTGAATTGCTTTTACTTCTTCTAGGGTAAAATCGCTTTTTTTAAGGAAAGTTGCTACTGTTTTCTCCGCATTTAAAATAAAATCTAATTGTTGTTTTTGTGGCTGAATTCCTTTTAGCTCTTCCTCTAATTGCGCTTTCGCTTTATCATAATCTGGAGTTCCAGGTCCTTTTTTAACAATTCGAGTCATTTCTAATTGTTCATGAACAGCATCTCCTAAGAAATTCCATCCGTGTATATCATCAATGTATCCGTTTTTGTCGTCGTCAATTCCGTTTCCAGCAATTTCTTTTGGATTGGTCCAAATTACCGCTTTCAAATCTTCGTGATTGATATCAACGCCTGAATCTACAATTCCAACGATGACTTTTTTACCCTTTTTTCCTTTGATTAATTCTTTATAAGCTTTGTCAACACTCATTCCAGGAACGGTATCTTTCACTAAATCTAAGTGACTCCAACGTTTTAAATCATTTTCAGCAACGGGAGTAGTTTTTAAAGGTAAATTATCAATATTTTCAACCGGAGTTGAAACCATTTTTTGTGTTCCGCAGCTTGCCAAAGCAATGGCCAAAGCTAAACTTAAATAAAGCGGTCTAAAAGTTCTCTTCATTTTTTCAATTAATTAATTTTCAGTTATTGGACTGATATGTTGTGTATTTGTTACAAATATTTTTTTTATTTTAAAATGTCTTCACATTTAAAAACTTCTTTTAAGCGAACCCCTTTTTCTGTTCGTTCTACGGTAATAATTTCATTGTGTGCATCGTGCTCTAAAAACAAATAATAATTATTTTCTGCAGCAGCATTCATGAATTTTGCTTTTTCGTCCAATGTTAATAAAGGTCTTGTGTCGTAACCCATAACGTAAGGAATCGGAATATGTCCGGCAGTCGCTAATAAATCACCACAAAAAACGATGGTTTTTCCGTTGTAATTGATATGTGGTAACATTTGTTTTTCGGTATGCCCGTCCGCAAAGAAAATTCCAAAACCAAGTTCCGATTCAGATAAAAAATCACCATCGGGTCTTTTAATAAAATTCAACTGACCACTTTCTTGCATCGGAATGATGTTTTCATGTAGAAATGAAGCTTTTTCTCTTGAATTAGGTTTGGTTGCCCATTCCCAATGGTTTTCGTTGGTCCAGAATTTCGCATTTTTAAAAGCTACTTCATAACCCGTTTTGTCTTTGTTCCAATTCACGCTACCTCCACAATGGTCAAAATGCAAATGCGTCATAAACACATCGGTAATATCATCGCGGTGAAAACCAGCATTTTTTAGCGACTTATCTAATGAATGCTCACCCCAAAGCGAATAATACCCAAAAAATTTATCCGATTGTTTGTTGCCCATTCCGGTATCAATTAGTGTCAAACGATTTCCGTCTTCAATTAGTAAACATCTTGCAGCGATGTCAATTAAGTTGTTTTCATCGGCCGGATTGGTTTTATTCCAAATGGTTTTTGGAACTACGCCAAACATAGCACCACCGTCTAATTTAAAATTTCCGGCTTCTATTGGATATAGTTTCATAGTATGAATTTTTACAAATATAATTATAGTTCATCTGAATTCTAAAAACTATTTCTATTTTTATAGGATGAATGTTTACTTTTTTTAAAAATTTACATTAACTAGTTAAAGCAAATTTTATGAGATATTATTCAATTTTGATTTTTACACTTGTACATTTTTTATGTTTTTCACAATCAAATGATTTTAAAACCATTGTAAAAAAGGCATATGCATTTGAAAATCAAGTAAATTATGCAGAGGCTAAAAAACTATTTCAGGCTCAAGAAAATAGTAAGCTCTTTTCTACAAGAGAAAAAACTTTTATATCAAGTTATATTGTTTTTTACAATTATTTATTGGAAGAAGATACTGATATAAAAAAAATTGATAAAATTTTAAATACTTATTATGGTTTACAAAACAGAAATATTTATGAAACTGAGCTTCTTTTAAATTTATTTACATCTAAATATCAAAACATTGCAAGCGAAATAGGTTGGCAAGAAGCATTAGATATAGCTGAAAAAGGATATAAAATAAAAGATTTTAACCAAGCTAAATTAGAAACAAGAACTGACTATTTATATGATTTAGGTTATTTGTATGATAAAGTAGGTAATTCGTTTGAAGGGATAAAATTTTACAAAAAATCGTTAGCGTTATATATCAAGCAATTTGGTGAAAACACAACAGATGTAGCACTAAATTATAATAATTTGGCTTATGCATACGCGAATGTTTATAATCAAAAAAACACTATTGCTTATTATGAAAAAGCAGCAAAAATTTGGGAAATAGTCTATAAAAACAAATTTGATAAAGATGATTATTTGGTTACTGTGTATCATAATTTGATTTATCAATATATCAATTATGGTGATTTAGAAAAAGCACAAATTAATCTTACGAAACTTAATAATTTCTTTTTAAAGAAATACAAAACATCTGAATCTAAGAAGGAATCGCTTTATTCTCGTTCTTTTTTAGATTTTTCTTTGAGCAATATTCGAATGAATTTAGCTTTGAATAATAAAGAAGATGCACTTAAAATTTTAAGAGATTTTGAAGAAAATCAACATTTACCCTATCAAAAAGTAGAACATTCAAAATATTTGATACAGTGTTATCAAGAAATTGCAGATTTTTTAATTGATAATAACGACTGCGAAACGGCTTTAAAACTTATTCAAAAAGCATTGCCATTAGCTAATAAATACGAACAAAACTTTTATTTAGTTACTTTAAATTCTAAAATAGCTGCAATATACAAATGCCAAAACAAAAATGATTTGGCGATAAAATTTTATGAAATTGCACAAAAAAATAATACTAAAACCTATTTTAACTCAAGTAAATACACACTCGAATTTTTAAAAGCCGAAGTTTATTATAAATCAAATCAAGAAAAACTTGCTATTTCGAAAATTAAACAAAATATAGAGCAGCTGCTTTTTGATTACTCAAAAAAGAAGAAAATTATAGATAAATTAAATTTTTCAGATGTTAAAGAATTGGTTTCTACCGAATTTATAAATCTTTTTTACAAGTCAGGACAACTGTATTTTCAAAATTATAAAAAGTTTAAAAACAAAAACGATTTAAAAATAGCAGATAATTTGTATAAAATAAGCAATAAACTTTTTAGAGAATATTATTTAAAAGGAGAATATAACGAAGAATTAAATAAATATCATACCGAAATTATAGAAGGTTTACTTGAAATCAGTTTAGAAAAAAAGCTAACATCAATAGATAAAATTAACTTGATAAACGATATTGAAAGAAGTGCTTCTCAACATTTAACTAAGGAATTTTTCAAAAAAATTAAAACTAAAAATAATTTAGAAAATGTTAATTTAGAAAGAATTAAAGATTTAAAAAGCGAGTTAAATTATTATAAAAGCCAACTTACAAAAGATAATAAAAGAGCTGTTGAAAACAATAAAAAAATTGTAGCCATTGAACAAGCGATTACATCTTTGCAACACAAAACATCAAAAACGAATCAAGAAATTGATAAAAATTCGTTAGACAACTTTGATGTACTTAAGGTTCAAAAAGCACTAAATTTTGACGAATTGGTTGTAAAATATTATACTTTAAAAAATAATGTTTATGCACTTTATATTTCTTCAAAACACATTGAAATAAAAAAGATTGCAACAACAAATCATCTTAAAAGTGAAGTTTTACACTTTTTACAAAAAATTAAGCAGATTGATCAAAACAGTATTTCGGTTTCAAAAAGTTTGTCAAAAACTTTATGGAAAGGTTTAAATTATAAAAAAATTACTTTTATAAGAGACGGAATTTTAAATTATTTGCCATTTGAAACACTGTACAATGCAGAATCCAAAAAGTATTTAGTTGAAAACAGCAACCTGTCTTATGATTATACGCTGCCTTTGTTTTTGTTTAATAGTCAAAATAATATTGTTGTAGATAGTAATAATTTAATTGCTGCAAATTCCAGTGATATTGACCACCCAATTCCAATTTAAAGTGACCACCTGATTCCAATTCAAAATGACCACCTAATTTCGGAGCAAAATGACCACCTCCATTTTTCATTAAAAACTACTTTTTTT
>JBILST010000183.1:0-4950 GCA_044371865.1 Flavobacterium sp. | reverse complement strand
AAATTCAGACCTTAGTTGGTGCTGGCGGTGGCGAGGGTGCTATGGATGCCGCTAACATTCTAAAACCTGCTTTAGCTCGTGGCGAATTACGTGCAATTGGAGCAACAACTTTGGACGAGTATCAAAAGTATTTTGAAAAAGACAAAGCACTTGAAAGACGTTTTCAAAAAGTAATGGTCGATGAACCTGATACCGAAAGTGCGATTTCGATTTTGCGTGGTATCAAAGAAAAATACGAAACACACCACAAAGTACGCATCAAAGACGATGCTATTATTGCGGCTGTCGAATTATCACAACGGTATATTACGAATCGTTTCTTGCCGGATAAAGCTATTGACTTAATGGACGAAGCGGCTTCTAAATTGCGTATGGAAATCAATTCAAAACCAGAAGAATTAGATGTTTTGGATAGAAAAATCATGCAATTGGAAATCGAAATCGAAGCAATTAAACGTGAAATCGAAGATTCGCCGAACACCTCTGAAAAATATAGTCAAGTAAGGCAAAATGACGAAACTAAATTGAAAGGTTTAGGTTTAGATTTAGCCAATTTAAAAGAAGAACGCAACGAGATTTTTACGAAATGGAAATCAGAAAAAGATGTCGTAGATAACATTCAAGCAGTAAAACTAGAAATAGAAGATTTCAAGATTGAAGCGGAACAAGCCGAACGTAATGGCGATTATGGAAAAGTAGCCGAAATTCGTTATGGAAAAATTAAAGAAGCACAAGAACGATTAGATACATTACAAATTCAATTAGCCGAAAACCAAGCAGGAACTTCCTTAATCAAAGAAGAAGTTACTCGCGAAGATATTGCCGAAGTAGTTGCCAAATGGACCGGAATTCCAGTAATGAAAATGCTGCAAGGTGAACGAGAAAAATTACTTCGTTTAGAAGAAGAATTACACCATAGAGTAGTTGGTCAGGAAGAAGCTATTGAAGCGGTAAGTGACGCCGTTCGAAGAAGTCGTGCTGGACTGCAAGACATGAAAAAACCAATTGGTTCGTTCTTATTCTTAGGAACAACAGGCGTTGGTAAAACCGAATTAGCCAAAGCGTTAGCCGAATATCTATTCGATGATGAAAATGCGATGACCAGAATCGACATGAGTGAATATCAAGAACGTCATTCGGTTAGCAGATTAGTGGGTGCGCCTCCAGGTTATGTAGGTTACGACGAAGGTGGACAATTGACAGAAGCTGTTAGAAGAAAACCGTATTCAGTAGTATTATTAGATGAAATTGAAAAAGCACATCCTGATACGTTTAATATCTTGTTACAAGTGTTAGACGAAGGACGATTAACAGATAACAAAGGTCGTGTGGCCGATTTCAAAAACACGATTATCATCATGACTTCAAATATGGGAAGTGCCATTATTCAAGAGAAATTTGATAATTTGAAAGGTGGAATTGATGCCGCAACTGAAGCTGCGAAAGTAGAAGTTTTAGGTTTATTAAAACAAATTGTTCGACCAGAATTCATCAATAGAATTGACGAAATTGTAATGTTTACGCCTTTAACCAATGCGAATATCAAAGAAATTGTTGGTTTACAGTTGAAAAGCGTTATTAAAATGTTGGCACATCAACAAATTACAATGGATGCAACACCAGAGGCCATTGAATACTTGGCTCAAAAAGGTTTTGATCCTCAATACGGTGCACGACCTGTTAAACGAGTAATTCAACGCGAAGTTTTAAACCAACTTTCTAAAGAAATATTGGCTGGTAAAGTTACGGTTGATAGCATTATTTTGTTAGACAGTTTTGATGGACAATTAGTTTTTAGAAATGAAAGTGAACTGGTGAAATAAATTAATTTACTAAAAAACATCCCTCAATTCATGGGCTTAAAATGGGTTAGTTTGTTTTAGTTTGGGAAACACCGATTCAGAATTGAATCGGTGTTTCTTTTTTAACTTACGAACCATTTATTTTTCTATTTTTGAAACAAATGAAAGCGCATGGAAAAATTTACAACCAAAGAAAAACTAAAACACTTATTATCATTTCCTGTAATTGTAGCTGCTTTAGGTTACTTTGTGGATATTTATGATTTACTTCTTTTTGGTATCGTTCGAGTTCCTAGCTTAAAAGACATGAACTTAGATGTTGATACTGCTGGAACCCTGATTCTGAATTACCAAATGGTAGGTTTACTTATTGGAGGAATTCTTTGGGGAGTATTAGGCGATAAAAAAGGAAGACTTTCGGTTTTGTTTGGTTCCATTTTAGTGTATTCTTTGGCTAATATTGCCTGTGGTTATTTACCTCATTTTCCTGTGGAAGACAAAACCATGTTGTATGCTTGGTTGCGCTTCATTGCCGGAATTGGTTTAGCAGGTGAACTCGGAGCCGGAATTACTTTAGTATCTGAATCATTACCCAAACAATTACGAGCTATTGGAACTTCCATCGTAGCTGGTTTTGGTTTACTTGGAGCTGTGGTTGCACAATTGACAGTTGAATTAGCTGGCGATTGGACAATTGCTTACTATATTGGAGGTGTTTTAGGATTAATGCTTTTAGCATTACGAATCAGTGTCGCAGAATCTGGAATTTACAACGATATCAAACACGATAATAACATTAAAAAAGGGAATTTCTTTTCGTTTTTTACCAATTGGAATCGTTTTGTTAAATATATGAAATGCATCGCTATTGGTTTACCAACCTGGTTTTGCATCGGAATTTTAGCGGTAATGGCTAATCAATTTGCTCCAGTAATGGGAATTGATAATATCCAACCCGGTAAAGCTATTATGTGGGCTTATGTTGGGATTTCTGTGGGTGATTTTGCAAGTGGTTTCATCTCTCATTGGTTACATTCTCGAAAAAAAGCGATTTTCTATATGATGTTGTTTACTATCATTGGAGCTAGCTTGCTACTTTTTGGAGGAAATAAATCAGAAAATATGTATTACTTTTATTGTGCTTGGTTAGGTTTAGGAACGGGTTATTGGGCAATGTTTGTAACAGTTGGAGCTGAGCAATTTGGCACTAATATTAGAAGCACCGCAACAACCACTATTCCTAATATGGTTCGCGGATTAGTTCCTGTAATGTTATTGGCATTTGACGGATTGAAAGTAAATAATGGCGTGATTGTTGCAGCGACAATTGTAGGTTTCTTTGCTTTTGCACTAGGCATCTACTCTACCCTAACTATTGCTGAAACACATAATAAAGATTTAGATTTTAACGAATAAATTAAATGAAAAAACTACAACTTTATTCCGTATTATTCTTTATTGGATTACTAATTTCAGGAATTCATCCAAAAGAATATTTTACTTGGTTTTTAGAAGTTTTACCCGCAATTATCGGTTTCGTGATTTTGGCTTTTACCTATAAAAATTTTCGATTTACGAATTTTACGTATTTCTTTATTTTAATTCATTGCTACATCTTATTCCTTGGCGGACATTACACTTATGCCGAAGTGCCACCGTTTGAATGGATAAAAGAAACGTTTCATCAAACTCGAAACAACTATGATAAAGTCGGGCATTTTGCACAAGGTTTTATTCCAGCCATGATTACACGAGAATTATTTATTCGCAAAAATGTAATTGCTAATCAAAGTTTCTTTAACTTCGTTATTGTTGCTGTCTGTTTGGCAATTAGTGCGGCCTATGAATGGTTAGAATGGGGTGTTTCACTTTGCACTGGAGATGGTGGCGATGCTTTTTTAGGAACGCAAGGTTACGTTTGGGATACACAATCGGATATGTTATATGCAACTATTGGTGCTATTTGCATGCTGATTTTCTTTAGTAAAAAACAAGACGAATCTCTAAAAAACATTTAAATATTTATGAGAAAATATTTATTAATATCTAATTCCTTAGCAATTATTTTTATTCTTATTTCTAACACTTTGGTCTTTATTCCAATTACCTATAATATTTTAAAAGATGATGGCGGATCTTTTGGCTGGGGCTATTTTATTATACCAATTTTATTTTTCATTCATTTTGGAATAATTTTTACATTACTTTCATTACTTAAGAAACATAATACATTCAAATGGATAAATATACTTTATTCAATAATAATTTTAATACTTTATATCTAGTTTTACGATATGATAAATTATAAAAAATAAATGCTACAACTTAACTTCTCACCTTTTCCCATACTAGAATCTGAGCGTTTACGTTTTCGAAAATTAACCAATGAAGATGCTCCTGAAATTATTTTGCTTCGAGGGAATCCTGAAACTATGAAATTTATTCCGAGACCTTTGGTTGTAGATATTGAAGGTGCTTTGGCGCACATTAAAATGATTAACGACAAAATAGACGAAAATTTAGATATCAATTGGGCAGTAACCGAAAAAGGAAGTGATAAATGCATCGGAATTATGGGCTTTTATAGAACACAACCTGAACATTTTAGAACTGAGTTAGGCTATATGATTACATCCGAGCATTGGGGAAAAGGTTATGTTACCGAAGCGGTGAAAACATTATTAAATTTTGCTTTCAATACCTTGAATTTTCATTCTATTGTTGCGGTTATCGATTCAAGACATGTTGCCTCGGAACGTGTTTTACAAAAAGTTGGCTTTGTAAAAGAAGCTCATTTTAAAGAAGATTTTTACTATAATAACGAATTTACCGATACCGTAATGTATGGTTTACTAAAACGAAATTTTATAAAATAAAATATATGACCGAATTTGAAAAACAATTCCGCGAGGTGCAAGAACTTCTCGAATTTAACGACTTCAATCAAACCATAAAACGAGTAATCGATTTTACTTTAGATACTGAAAACATTGATTTTTATACCAAAACCAATGCATTTTTGAATTGGCTTGACCATAATGAAAAAGAAGACGAAGATAAAAAAACACGCTTAAAAGCCTTGTTAGATGAACTTCATGTCTATTTGAGTAAAAAAGAATGTCATAATCATCAAACCATTATCTCAGTT
>JBILST010000181.1:0-4995 GCA_044371865.1 Flavobacterium sp. | reverse complement strand
TTTATTACAAATTAAAAAGAACATCAACTTTAATTTGTATTTAGAAGATGTAAGCTACAATTCGCAACCCTTAGCCGATGAAGTTACCGATTTAGAAGAAGAAGATTTACTCAATTTACTAACGCGTATTCCCGATGGATGTCAAACGATTTTTAATTTGTTTGTGATTGAAGGCTACTCACACAAAGAAATTGCAGAGCAACTAGGTATTAGTGAAGGAACATCAAAATCACAATTGAATGCCGCTAAGAGTAAATTAAAAGAATTGGTGAAAACTTTTTATTATCAAAAAGCAAAATAGTCATGGGAACAGAAGAAAAATTATATAAAAAAATACAACAAGCTGCCGAAAACGCCGAGCAGAAAGACTTTCCTGGTATGGAGAAAATTTGGGCGCGTGTGGAAGACAAATTGGAAACACAAACTCTAAAAAAGGAAAAACACTTGTGGAAAAAATTAGCGGTAGCAGCATCGATAGTTTTAGTAGGAACACTAACTTTTTTCTTACTACAAGAAAAAGAAAATGTTGTAATTCCTGAAAATACAATAACTACGGTTGACACCACAAAAAATAGTATTCCAACGCCAGCATCGGCAAATGGTTTAGTAAATACTACTCCAGAAATTAAAAAAGAGGCTGAGCAGATTTTGCAACAACAAATTGTAATTCAGAATAATATTGTGATTAATGATACGATAAATTACAAATCGAAAAAAGAAGTCATGATACCAACTCCTATTGCTATGGAAGAAGTTAAAGAAACTGCAAAAACGAGTTTGGTTCCAAATTACAATAATAATATGTCTAATTCTGCCTCAATAAATAATGGAGGTTATTTAGCAAAAGGCAAACGGTATGATGTCACAATGAATTTGACAGAAACTAATCAGGATAAAGATAAAAAAGTTGCTAATGATGATATACTACTTATCAATGGTGAATTGAGTAAAGAATCGCTTTCCAACCTTAATCCAGATGAGATTGAGTCTATCGTTGAACTTAAAGAACCTATTTATTTTATTAACGGAGTAGAATATTCGGAAGAATCGCTATTTGGAAAAAATCCTACCAGTCCGTATGCACCATTAAACAAACAAAAAATTGATAAAATTGAAGTCATCCAACCTGCAGATGCTGTAAAAATTTACGGTAAAAAAGGAGAAAAAGGAGTGGTAATTATTTCGATTAAGAAGTAAAAGTTCAATGTCAATATCAAATTCAAAAATCAAATTATGAAGGTATTTAATTTATATATCGTATTATTATTTATAAGTGTAAACTTTACATTTTCACAAGAAGAAAACCCAAAAACTGGTTGGAAAATTAGTGATAGAGCTATTATAAGAAATAATCAGGAAGCCATTTTTGTCGTAAATGGAAATATTGTCCATAAAGATATTATGGAAGTAATAAATCATAAAAATATTGAATCTTTGAATGTTTTAAAAGGAGACCAAATCCCTGAAAACTTTGAAAATGCTAAAAATGGAGTGATTTTAATCACAACAAAAAATATATCGAAAAAAGAATTAAAAACTTTTTATCAATTATATCCATTTAAAACACAAGAAAATCTTCAAGAAAAAACATATACTATAGTAGGAACAATTTACGATTGTGAGAAAATAGAAATAGTAGGTGCTACCATTACAAATTTGAACACAAATAAATTCTCAACTTCTGATTTTTTTGGAAAATTTACTTTAGAGGTCCGAAAAGGAGATATACTTAAGATCGAATTGAATGGATACAAATCACAAAGAGTTCTGATTAATTCTAAAAATGAATTAACAATTCAACTTTCAGAAAATCCAAATAATGGAAAAATAATGGTTGCCAAACCCGTAATCTATTTATATCCAAAAGTGAAAACTGAAATTGATTTAAAACTCAATTTCAAAGGAAAGTTACTAACTACTTTTCCAAAATATGATAAAAATTGGGAAGTAATTGCAGAACCAAACGGACAAATTTTTGATAAAAAAACAAATCGTTATTACAACTCTTTATTTTGGGATGGAACAATTGACTTCCCAAAAGAACATTACGAATATAATGATGGCTTTGTAGTTCCAAAAGAAAAGTTAGCCGAATTTTTGATTGAAAAGTTAGAATATGTTGGTCTAAACAATCAAGAAACAAACGAATTTATACAATATTGGTTGCCAATTTTAGAACGAAACAAATATAATTTTATTCATTTTTTAGTAAATGAAAAATGCAATGAGATGGCTGATTTAAAAATCAATCCAAAACCAGAAACATCTATTAGAATTTATATGGAATTTTATGGTTTAGAAAATTTTATAAATTGCAACGAACAACAACTTCCAAAAACAAAACGTAAAGGTTTTACTCTTATAGAATGGGGTGGTGCAGATGTTTCATCAAAAATTAAAAACAATGAACTTTAAACTAACCCTAATAGCTCTTATATTCTGCTAAACATTACAAGCAAAATACAAAAAACAAAACGACACCATTAAAATCGAAATTAATTCAAACACCAAAACTATTTATGTCTTGGGCGGAATTGCATCTGTAATAACCAAAGACGATCTGGCTTTTGCAAAAAAATACAATATTCAATTTCACGATTTTGGATGTATTGCTCCTTCTAATTTTAAGGAATATGAAACTAAAAATGCTTTAGTATTTGAATATCTCAATAAAACATTTGGAACGCAATGGCAGAAAGAAATTAAATCAAGTGTTTTAGGATTTGAAAAGTGGAAGAAGAAATAAGCCATAAAAAAAGCTCCAATTGGAGCTTTTTAAATTACTTCTCAATCTCCTTCAAAGAATCCATTTTCTTATGTGCTAAGAATCCTTTGATGTCCTCGAAATGTTCTTTAACACGTTTGTGTCCAAATTCGAATACTTTTTCGGCTAAACCGTCTAAGAAATCACGGTCGTGCGAAACTAAGATTAAGGTGCCATCGAAATCACGTAAAGCATCTTTGATAATGTCTTTGGTTTTCATATCCAAGTGATTCGTTGGTTCATCCAGAATTAAAACATTCACAGGTTCTAATAATAATTTAATCATTGCCAAACGCGTTTTTTCTCCTCCAGAAAGCACTTTTACTTTCTTTTGAATGTCGTCGCCCTTGAACATGAATGCGCCTAATAAATCTTTGATTTTTGTACGAACATCACCCACAGCAATTTGGTCAATCGTTTCAAAAATGGTCATTTCTCCATCTAATAACGAAGCTTGATTTTGAGCAAAATAACCAATTTGAGCATTATGCCCCACTTCTAGTTTTCCGTCAAAATCAATTTCGCCCATAATCGCTTTAATCATGGTTGATTTTCCTTCTCCGTTTTTCCCAACTAAAGCAACTTTTTGACCACGTTCAATTACCATATTGGCATCTTTGAAAACCACATGGTCGCCATATGTTTTTGATAAACCTTCTACAACCACAGGATATTGTCCAGAACGTGGTGAAGGTGGAAATTTTAGTTTCAAGGCAGAAGTATCAATCTCGTCCACTTCAATTGGAACAATTTTTTCCAACATTTTTACACGCGATTGAACCGATTCTGTTTTTGAGAAAGTTCCTCTAAAACGATCAATAAAGGCTTGATTTTCAGCAATGAACTTCTGTTGTTCATCGTATGCTTTTTGTTGGTGAATTCTTCTATCTTTTCGCAATTCTAAATATTCAGAATATACAGCTTTGTAATCGTAAATTCGTCCCATTGTAACTTCAATAGTACGATTGGTAATGTTATCAACAAAGGTTTTATCGTGGGAAATCACCATAACTGCTTTTGCCTGATTAATCAAGAAATCCTCTAACCACTGAATACTTTCGATATCCATGTGATTGGTAGGCTCATCTAACAAAATTAAGTCAGGTTTTTTCAATAGGATTTTTGCTAATTCGATACGCATTCTCCAACCTCCTGAAAATTCAGAAGTTTGTCTGGTAAAATCTTCTCGTTCAAAACCTAACCCTTTTAATACTTTTTCAACTTCAGCTTCGTAATTTACTTCTTCAATTGAATAGAATTTTTCAGATAATTCCGAAACACGTTCAATCAATTTCATGTATTCATCACTTTCATAATCAGTACGAATCGTTAATTGCTCATTGATTTCGTCGATTTCTTTCTTCATGTTCAACACATCAGCAAACGCTTTTGATGTTTCTTCCATCACGGTACAATCATCAGAAGTTAACAAATGCTGTGGCAAATAAGCAATTACAGCATCACTAGGTGCCGAAATAACCCCACGAGTAGGTTTGTTTTCTCCGGCAACAATTTTTAAAAGTGTAGATTTTCCTGCTCCATTTTTACCCATTAAGGCAATTTTATCATTTTCATTAATGGCAAATGTTACTTCACTAAAAAGTGTGGTTCCTCCAAATTCTACTGCAATGTCGTTAACTGTAATCATTTTTTAAAGTAAAAAGTTAAAAGTAAAAAGTTAAAAGTCTTTTTACTGAAATTTTTGAAGGTGCAAAGATAGATTTTAAATTAGATTTAAGAAAGCAACTGCGTCATTTCATAAAATATAGTTATCTTTTGCTATTATACTATTATTCCATTATTTTTACGTTTTAAAATTCATTATGATGAAAATCAAAACCATACTTTTATTCTCAGCATTAACCAGTGCTGTTTCTATGCAATCACAAGAAAAAAAACAAACAACTATGAATCCGTTTTTTGAAACGTACACCACACCATATGAGGTTCCTCCATTTGATTTAATTAAAAATGAGCATTTTAAACCTGCAATTTTAGAAGGCATCAGAAAACAAGAAGTAGAGATAGATGCAATTGTTTCCAACACTGACAAACCTACTTTTGAAAACACAATTTTGGCAATGGAAAATTCAGGAAAGCTTCTAGCGAAAGTAAGTACCGTTTTCTATAATTTAAACAGTGCAAATACGAATGAAGAAATTCAGGCAATTGCAAAGGAGTTAGCACCAAAATTATCTGCTCATAATGACAATATTAACTTAAATGAAGTT